>QGUO01000130.1 GCA_003242495.1 Pseudomonadota bacterium
CATGGCGGACGTGGAAAAGCTCATCCGGGTGCTGCACCGGCGGGTCGATGCAGGCAACAGCGTGGTGGTGATCGAGCACGACCTGGACGTCATGGCCGAGGCGGATTGGCTGGTCGATCTCGGACCGGAGGGAGGCGAGCGCGGCGGCCGCGTCGTGGCGCAGGGGACGCCGGAGGAAGTCGCCGGCATGGCCACGCACACGGGACGCATATTGAAGAAGTTCCTGCGCGAGCGCGGGAATCGCTGACGCGATGCGTTGCGCGGTCAGCTCATGGCCTGCGCGAACTTGTCGGCATTCTCGCGCACCCAGCGTTCGAAGGGGCGGATCTCGGGATACAGCTCACGCGACTTGATCAGGTCGGCCTTGCGGTTGGGCACGAACAGCCGATAGAACTCGAACATGTCCGCGATGTCGGAGGCGCCCGGGAAGCCCAGCGCAGCGTAGTCCTGCGCCGAGATGTAGCGATACTCGATATGCCGCCCGAGCACGCGCGACATGATTCCCGCATATTCCTCGCAGGTGAGGTCGTCCCCAACGATCCCGATCACCTTGTCGCGGTACCAGAACGATTCGTCGAAGATGGCCGCCACCACCCCACCGATGTCCTCGACCGCCACCCCGGCGAGCGGCGTGGAACCCTGCGGCAGATGGAAGGCGTAGGTCCCGTCCCGCTGGCGTCGTGGCGGATAATTCTTGAGAAAATTCTCGTAGTACGCCGCTACATGCACGAACGTGGCCGGGATCCCGCGCCCGCGGGCGTACTCTTCCACACGCGCCTTGGTGTCGAAGTGCCGGACGTGGAGGCGACCGCCCGAGAGCAGGCTGGTGTGGGGCAGGGTACTCAGAACCGAGTGCCGGACCTCGCCGTGGAGAATCGCGTCCACGAGGTTGCAGCCTTGAACGACTTCCCGCTCGCCGTGCTCCCAGTAATTCGTTACGCCGAACACGCCATCGCAATTGCGTAGCGCCACGCGCAGGCTGGGCGGGTCGTCGAGGTCCGCTTCGACCACTTCCGCGCCAAGGTCGGCAAGCGCCCGTGCAGCCTCGCTCTGCGAGCGCCGCGTGATGCAGCGGACCTGGTAGTGGCCGGTCTTCAGCAAGTGCCGCGCGACGCTGCCACCCTGGGCGCCGGTGGCGCCGGTAATCAGTATCCGAGTCGGTCGACTCATGACGGCCACCCCCAAGGCCCGTTACTTGAAACCGCCGAATGCAAGGGCCGGCCGCACACAGCTCCTGATCGGCGCCATCCTTGTCAGTGACCACCGCTCGAGCGGCAGCCGGCCCGTACTCGCGCTTTGCAGCCATGAAGCATGGCGTCGCAACAATGATTACGAACACGACGCCCGGCCGCCAGCGGAGATATGCGTAGTGACATACCTGTTTGACAACGTGTCGGACGTCGTGACCGATATCGCGGGTTGCGCGGTTTGCTTTTCTGCGCCTGCGTCGCAATGCGTCCCTCGATCAGGGTTGCCGCGTTCACCCGCGCGCTTCGTGTTGGCCACCGTGCTCCGCCGAGCGATTCGCGCACGCTTTTCGACATGTCGTTGTGGCCTTGCCTTGCACAATAAATATTGGTGCAACGTTTCGCGCAAGTGACGTTTGCAGCCTCGGCAATACGGACCTCTTCTCGATCCGCAATCGGGCGTGGCATGCCTGTTGCGCGGACGCACTACACGTAGTGTTACGTATGCGGCGTCCACCGATGGTCGTTGCATTCTCCACACATGTCGTCCGATGACGACGTCGCGCCGGGCATTCCGGCACACACGTCGGCTCGTTGCGCCTTGCGGATGCCTGTGCGCGGCGAATGACACTCGTCTCCTGCAGGAGGATTGCGGCATGTTGAAACGTGATTCAGTGCGTACGGCCGTGCGCCTTGCGCTCCTCGCCGGCACGGCGGCGGCTCTCGGGGCAACGCCGGTCGTCGCTCAGGTGGAGGAACCCATTGCTGAAGTCGTCGTGACGGGCTCGCGCATCGTGCGGCCCGGACTCGAGACGCCCATCCCCATCATGGCGGTGGGCCAGGACGAGTTCGACAATCGAGGCATGCGGAATTTCGCCGACCTGGCGACCTCGTTGCCGCAGTTCACACCAGCATTCGGCAGCTCGCGCACCCAGTCGACGTTCTCCGGAGTGGCGGCGTCCGGATTGAACCAGGCCAACCTGCGCAATCTCGGTGCAGTGCGCAGCGTGGTGCTGATCAATGGCCGGCGCGTGCCGGGCGGCACATCCACCAACACGGCGGTCGACTTCAACACCATTCCCACCGCCAACATCGAGCGCATCGAGACGCTCACCGGCGGCGCCTCGGCCATCTACGGCGCCGATGCGGTCGCCGGCGTGATCAACCTGATCACGCGCCGCGACTTCGAAGGCATCGAGATCGGCGCCTCGTATGGCGAGTCGGGCGAGGGTGACAACCAGAATCCGAGTGCCCATCTCATGGTGGGCGGGGCGTTCGGTGACCGCGGCCATGGCCTGCTCACACTGCAGTACGACCGGCAGGGCCGGGTGAGCTGCGCGGACCGGTATGTGTGCGCCGAGGATTTCCTGTGGCTGAACCCCGATACGCAGATTCGTGGCCCGAATGCGTACTCCGGCGTCGGCCTGGCGGGTACGTTCTTCACGCCGGACGGCCTGGCGATCACCCGTCGCAACGGCAGCTTCGTCGACGAGCAAGGCCAGCTCATCCAGTTCTCCACGCCCATCGACGGTTACAACCGCAATGCGGTGCGCGACCTGGCCATTCCCACGACGCGCATCATGGTGGCCGCTCAGGGCGATTACGAAGTGACCGACGGCATGCGCGCGTTCGCGGAGTTGAACTACGGCCAGGCCGAGATCGAGTCGCAGTTCGAAGGCCATCCCTTCCAGTCGAACCAGCCGGGCAGCCTGTTCGGCGGCGGCCCGGGCATCGCAGGCCTTCAGCCGAGCATTCCCATCGACAATCCATTCGTGCCCGCTCCGCTGCGTGCGCAGATCCTCGCGGAGGACCCCGACGCCACCGAGATCACCTGGTGGCAACGCTTCGCCTTCAACAATCGTGGCGCGACCAGCACGCGAGAGAGCGTGCGCGCGGTGGTGGGCTTCAACGGCGAGTTCGATTCGCTTGCCGGTTTCGGCAGCGATTGGCACTGGGAAGTCCACTATGTCTACGGGCGCACCGACGTGAACCTCGGCACCGACGGGCTGGTGGGCACCGATCGGCTGTACTACGGCTTGCGGGTGGAGCCGGATCCGGACAACCCCGGCGCATTCCGCTGCAGCGATCCCGCCGCGCGCGCCACGGGATGCATCCCGATCAATCCGTTCGCGGACTACACGCAGGAGATGCTCGATTACCTGATCGTGAGCGCCTCCTCCACGGGTAGAAGCGAGCTGGAGAACATCGTGGGCTACCTGGGCGGTTCCCTGTTCGAGCTGCCCGCCGGCCCCTTGAGCGCGGTGCTCGGCGTCGAGTACCGCAGGTTCTCCGGGTTTCTCGACTATGACAATGTGATCAACAAAGGGCTGGCGACGGGCAACCAGATCCAGGATGTGGACTTCGCAGCCATTCACACCCGGGAGGCATTCGTCGAGACCGTGGTGCCCATCGTGCGCGACCTACCCTTCGCGCGTGCCGTGAATCTCGAGGCCGCATACCGGCGCTCAGAGAGTGACGGCTCCACCGAGTACGGTACCTGGAAGTATGGCGGCGATTGGGCGCCCATCGACGAGCTGCGCATTCGTGCCATGCGGGCGCGCTCGGTGCGGACACCGGTGCCGGGTGAGCTGTCCGGCATCGGTCAGACCTTCGGTGTGGTCCAGGACCCGTGCACGGTCGCACGCCGCAACGCCAATCCGACCCGCGCCGCCAACTGCGCCGCCGATGGCGTGCCCGCCGACTACAACCCGGGACAGATCATCGAGCAGGGCGTCGCGGGTCTGACCGGGGGCAACCCGGATCTCGAGCCGGAGGTGGCGACGACGCTGACCTATGGCTTCGTCTGGACGCCCTCGTTCGCCCCCGGGCTGGCGATTACCGTGGATCGCTTCCAGCTCGAGATCGACGAGATCATCGCCTCGGTGTCGCGCCAGACGGCCTTGAATATGTGCTACGACACGGTCGACCGGCAGTTCTGTGACGTGGTGACACGCGGCAGCCACGTGTTGTTGCCGGGTGCCGACTATGTGCTCGAGTCCGTCAATGAGCAATTGCAGAACGTCGCGAGCATGGATATCCGAGGTGTCGACGTGTCGGCCGACTACGCCTTCGATCTGGGCGGCCAACGCGACCTGGGACGATTGAGCCTCTCGGCGCTGATCACGTTCTACGACAAGGCCGAGCAGGTGCCGCTGCCCGGCGATGATCCTTTGGACCTGCTCGGTGCGGCCGGCGGATCGACCATCGATCAGGGCTACGTGCGCCGCACCGCCAACGCCAATATCGGCTGGATGCGGGGCGGGCTCACCGCGAACTGGAACATGCGTTACATCGGCAAGGCCGACATGAGCCCGGACAGCGCCGAGGCGGGATTTCCCAAGATCGGCTCGCACGTCTATCACAACCTGCGGGCCGGCTATACCTTCGACCGCGGCATGTTCGAGAACACGGAGGTGTACGTGGGCATCAACAATGTGTTCGACAAGGAGCCGCCGTTCTTCGCCTCGGGTACCGCGGGCACGCAGGCGCTCGATACGATCCCGGGCTACTACGACATATTCGGGCGATCGTATTTCGCCGGGACGCGCATTCGGTTCTGAGAAGGCGAAGGCCATCCGCCACGTGCGGCGCCGTCCGGCGCCGCGCGTGGCTTACCAAGCACGCTGGTCATTTACCAATAAGACCGGGCAATCGAAGCGAGTCCTGCCAGCCTTAAAAAAATTTTTTCGCGTGCTTCTTGTAATTGGTCCGCTGCATTGCTTCATAATGGTGCGAAGCATTGCTGCAATGCACCATTCCTGAGGCGGAATTGTAGGGTACGTGTATACGATCGGATGACGGCCGGGCGGGAGCTGAGAGCGCCGATTGTTTCGGCGTGCCGGTAACCGCATGGATTGCTCGCTGCCCGGTCCATCCTTTCTGTTGGGGGATCGCAACGTGTATACAACCGGATCCGCAAGGGGCCCGGCAACAAGTTTGCCAAAGGTCATCGAGGGACTGAAGAGACAGTGTGTTGCGCGCGATAACGCCTTGTAACGCGTCTTTCCTTGACTGGAGGCCGGTTGTATCCTCCGTGCCACGCTTGGAGCAGTTGTGATCCCTGCAGTGCTCCATGAAGGGAGCGACGCGTCTACCCGAAGGCCACGACCGGACGGGGATGGGTCGATACGAATAACAGATCAAAAGTACCTCTCGCAGGAGGACCTTCTCATGTCGACGAGCAATGCCATTCGATCGACGAGTAATCCCATTCGACACGCGGTGCGCTATGCGCTGGTGGCGGCTGCTGCCGCAAGCGTCATCGGCACCGCGCCGGCGGTGGCACAGGATTCCGAAACGGCCATCGCCGAGGTCATCGTGACCGGCAGTCGCATTCTCCGGCAGGATTTCGAATCGCCCAGCCCGATCGTCACCATCGCTGCTGACAACTTCCTGCTTTCCGGTGAGCAGCAGATCGAGACGGTGCTCAACAGCCTGCCGCAACTCGTGCCGTCAATCACGACGACTTCCAATAATCCTTCCAACGGTGGCCAGGCTTTCGCGGATTTGCGTGGTCTCGGCGCTGAACGCACCCTCGTCCTGATGGACGGCATGCGTTTGCCGCCATCGAACAATACCGGCATCGTGGACTTGAACACCATTCCGACCGGCTTGATCGAGAGCATCGAAATCCTGTCGGGCGGCGCGTCCTCGACGTACGGCTCGGACGCCGTGGCAGGTGTGGTCAATTTCCGTATGAAGCGCAACTTCAGCGGTGTCGAAATCAACGTGCGCCGAAATTCGACCTTCGAAAGCGATGGTGAGCGCTTGATGGCGGAGGTGCTGGTTGGCGGCAACTTCGCCGATAACCGCGGCAACGCCGTTCTTGCCTTCTCCTACGACAAGCGCGACGAGATATTGGCCGGCGCGCGCCCGTTCTCGGTCGTGTCACTCGGGCCGACGCTTACGGCTTCCGGGTCGGGTACGGTGCCGGAAGGACGCATCGACTGGGGTGCGAACGCGCCTGCACAGACAGTCCTTGATTCGCTTTTCGGTAACGGACTGGTTACTCCATCGACACCGATCGGTTTCAACACTGACGGCACGCTATTCTCGTTCGGCCTGTCGGCAAATCCGGATATCAACGTCGTGAATTTCAAAGGCGACACGTCGGATCCGGGATATAACCCCAATGCATTCTCGTACAACTTCGCGCCAGTCAACTATCTGCAGTTGCCATTGGAGCGACGCCAGGTGGCCGCCTTCGGCCGCTACGATGTCGTGCCGGATCGGGTGGAGATGTATGGCCGCCTGATGTACTCGACGTACAACGCCGACCAACAGCTCGCCTCTTCGCCCATCACCTGTGCTTCGGCGACCACGCCGGGCTGCACCATTCCCGTTACCAACGCGGCGATCCCGGCCGAGCTGCGCACCTTGCTCGAGAGTCGCGCTGACCCTGATGCGCCACTGACCTTCACCAAGCGCCTGGTCGAGGCGGGTGCGCGCATCCAGGAAAACCAATGGGACGTGGTGCAGGGTCTGATCGGTCTGCGTGGCGACTTCGATGTAGCGGGTGAGTCGTGGGGCTGGGACGTGTTCGCGAGTTGGGGGCGTGCGCAGGGCACCCAGCTGCAATCCGGCAACGTCTCACGCTCGGCTCTGCAGAGGGCCTATGACGATCCCACGGTGTACGCCTCGAGCGGTTGTGCGCTGTTCAATCCTTTCGGGGTGGGAAACCTTACGCCGGAATGCGCCGCGCAGGTGTCCATCGATACGACGAACGTGATCGAGACCGAGCAAATCAACATCGTGGCCAGCCTCTCCGGCGCGCTGTTCGCACTGCCGGCCGGGCAGGCTCGCTTCGCCGCTGGCGCCGAGTATCGCCAGAATGATGCGAGCTTCCGGCCCGATCAGTTCCTTGCGAGCGGGGATGTCGTCGGCTTCAACGCCGGGCAACCCGTTGCAGGCCGTATCACCGTGATGGAGCCCTTCCTCGAGGTCGCGGTACCCATCATCGCAGATGTGCCGGGTGCACGTTATGTCGGTCTGGATCTGGGCTATCGCCACTCGGACTACAACCTGGCCGGCTCGGTAGATACCTACAAGGTCGGTCTGCAGTGGAACCCGATCGACGAAGTCAAGTTCAGAGGTGGTGTGAACCGCTCGATCCGTGCGCCGAACATCAACGAGCTGTTCCTTCCCCGCCAGGAAAACTTCCCGCAGTACACCGATCCGTGTAATGCGTCGGGTAGCTTCCGAACGGGACCGAACGCAGATCAGGTCCGGGCACTGTGCATCGCGCAGGGCATTCCTGAGGCTGCGGTAGACTCCTTCAGCCAAGTGAACCCGCAGGCGCGTGCCTTTGTCGGTGGGAACAAAGAGTTGAAGCCCGAAAAGGCCGACGGTTGGGGCCTGGGATTCACTTACCAATCTTCGTCTGCGAGCGAATGGTTCAGCAGGTTCAATGTCTCGCTGGATTACTATTCGATCGAGATCGAAGACGTGATCGACTCGCTCACGACCAGCTCGATCGTCGGGCGCTGCTTCAACCAGCTCGATGCCAACCCGACGTTCGATCCGAACAATCCGTACTGTCAGCTGTTCAGTCGTAATCCCGCGAACTTTGGCGTGACGGATGTGGTGACCACGGACCTGAACCTTTCGGCAGAAAAGGCCGAAGGTATCGACATGAACCTCGATTGGGGGCTGCCGCTCACCGCATTCGGGGCCAGCGATGCCGCCGGCGATCTGAACTTCAGGCTGCTGTGGACCTACATTCTCTCCCGTGAACAACAGGAGACGGTTACCGACCCGTTCATTCCTCGGGAAGGCACCATCAGCCAAACGGTGGGAAGCGCGTACCCAAAGCACAAGGTAAATCTGGTGACCACGTACACCGTTGCGGATGTGCAGCTACGGTACGGCTTGCAGTTCATCGACGGCATGCGGGTGGTGAACAATGACGCACTGCTGACGCCTTCCACGTCTGCGCGCCCGACAGTGCCGAGCTATGTCTATCACGATCTCTCGGCGCGGTGGAACATGAACAGCATGCTGGGAATAACGGTTGGCGTAAACAATATTTTCGACAAGGATCCGCCGATCTACACGACCAACTCGCAGGCTGGCATTCAGTCGAACACCGATCCGTCGACCTATGACGTGCTCGGCCGCCGTTACTTCGTAAACTTTACCGCTAGCTTCTGATCGATGACCGCAGGCAACGAGCCGTCTCGCACATGGCGAGACGGCTCGTTGCGCCCGGCCAGTACGTCACGACATCGAGTTCGAGCATGCCTCGAGATCTTCGATTGCGTGCGTGCAGCCGGCAGCTGCGATAGTCTTCTTGCCGTGGAAGCGCTGTTCAGAAAAGCCGTTGCGGCGCTGCAGTCCGGTGAATTCGCGACTGCCGAATCTCAGTGCCGTGAAT
>QGUO01000131.1 GCA_003242495.1 Pseudomonadota bacterium
GCGTCGACCTGCTCGAGCACCCGGACGCGGCCGAAGAGGTGTTTGGCGCGTCGTCGGTGATCGTGGCCTGCAGCGACGAGGCAGAGCTCGAGCGGGTCCTGGAGCGTCAGGAAGGCCAGCTCACCGCGACGCTGCACGTGAACCAGGGCGACGAGCCGCTGGCGCGGCGCCTGGTGCCGCTGCTCGAGCGCAAGGCCGGTCGGCTGATCGTCAACGGCTGGCCCACGGGCGTCGAGGTCTGTCATGCCATGGTTCACGGCGGACCGTTCCCGGCCACCTCCGACAGCCGCACGACTTCCGTGGGCACGCTCGCCATCGAGCGCTTCCTGCGGCCGGTGTGTTACCAGGATTTTCCCGACACCCTGCTCCCGCCGGCATTGCGCCAGGCCGGCCTGCAGACCTGGCCGCATCGCCTGGACGGCGAGTACGCCTGAGCGCACCGCCGGATTCGAGCGCAAGACTGTGAGTGGCGCCGGGCGTCGCCGGCGCCATGATGCTGCCTGGACATTGGCAACCCGGACTCGTCGAGGGTAGTTTCATGGACATGGCAGCAGCACCCGAGCTCAGCCTGGACATCCGGCCGTACGCGGACGAGAGCTCCCGGTGGGCGGCGCTCGCCGCCCGGGATCCGCGTGCGGACGGTCACTTTTACTACGCGGTGCGCACCACCGGGGTGTATTGCCGGCCTTCCTGTGCGGCACGCCTGGCGCGGCGCGAGAATGTCGCCTTCTATGACAGCTGTGAGAGCGCGGAAGAGGCGGGCTTTCGGCCCTGCAAGCGTTGCCGCCCCCGTGAGCGCTCGGTACGCGAGTCACAGGTGGAGCTGATCGCGCGCGCCTGCCGTGCGATCGAAGCCTCGGAGGAGCCGCCCGACCTGTCTTCGCTGGCAAACGCCGCCGGGCTCAGCCGCTTCCATTTTCATCGGCTGTTCAAGCGCCTCACCGGCATGACGCCCAAGGCATACGCCATGGCGCTGCGCGCGGGCCGCGTGCAACAGACGCTGCATGCCGGCGCCTCGGTCACGGAGGCGATCTACGCGGCCGGGTACAACTCCAACAGCCGCTTCTACGCACGATCCGCGGCCACGCTCGGCATGCTGCCGTCGGAATTTCGTGCGGGCGGCGTCGGCGTCTCGATCCGCTTCGCGGTGGCACAGTGCACGCTGGGGGCTGTGCTGGTCGCCGCCACTGATCGGGGACTGTGCGCCATTCAGCTGGGCGAGGATGCCGACGCGCTGGTGCGCGAGCTCCAGGACCGCTTCCCGCGAGCCGACCTGATAGGCGGCGACGCCGAGTTCGAGCAGTGGGTGGCGCAGGTGCTGAGCTTCATCGAAGCGCCGCAGCTCGGGCTCGACCTGCCGCTCGACATCCGCGGGACGGCCTTCCAACGCCGGGTGTGGCAGGCGTTGCGCGAGATTCCGCCGGGCACCACGGTCACCTATGCACAGATCGCCCGGCGCATCGGCGCGCCCACGGCGACACGCGCCGTCGCGCAGGCGTGCGCCGCGAATCCGCTCGCCGTGGCAATTCCTTGTCATCGGGTGGTGCGCACCGACGGCGCCTTGAGCGGCTATCGGTGGGGCGTGGAACGCAAACGCGAGTTGCTCGCCCGGGAGCGCAGAGAATGAGCTCGGTCGCCGCACAGGGATCGGCGGATCCGCTGCGCGCGCGGATCGAGGCATTCGACTGGTCGCGTATCGCAGCGGAGTTGGACGACCGCGGCTGCGCCGTGCTGTCGCAGCTGCTCACGCCCGCGGTCTGTAACCGGCTGCGCGCCGCATACTCTGCCGGGGCGCTGTTTCGCCGCCGCGTCGTCATGGCACGGCACAACTACGGCCGCGGCGAGTACCAGTATTTCGCCTATCCGCTGCCCGAGCCGGTTGCCACGCTGCGCGCCGCGCTGTATCCGCGGCTCGTGCCCGTGGCGAACCGCTGGTGCGAAGTCATGCGGCTCGAGCGGAGATTCCCGCCCGCGCTCGATACCTTCCTGGAGCGCTGCCATCGCGCCGGGCAGGCGCGCCCGACGCCGCTGTTGCTGCGCTATGGGCCGGAGGACTACAACTGTCTGCATCAGGATCTCTATGGAGAACACGTGTTTCCGCTACAGATCGCCGTGCTGCTTTCGGCGCCCGGCAGGGAGTTCGAGGGAGGCGAGTTCGTGCTCACCGAACAGCGACCGCGCATGCAATCGCGCGTCGAAGTCGTGCCGCTGCGACAAGGCGATGCCGTGGCGTTCGCGGTGAACGAGCGCCCCGAACAGGGCACGCGCGGCTGGCGTCGCGTGAAGCTGCGCCACGGAGTGAGCCGCGTGCGCAGCGGTGAGCGCTACACGCTCGGCATCATCTTTCACGACGCGGCATGACGGCTGGCGGGATGCCGCGACGATCCCTCATCGGCGTCACGGGCGAGTTGTTCGCCTCCACCGTGCCGGATGGCACTTGCGAAGCGCTCGACGACGGCGCAACCATCCTGCGTGGTTTCGCGCGCGGCCAGGAAGCGGCTCTGCTCGCAGAAGTCCGCGCCATCGCCGCGAGTGCGCCCTTCCGGCATCTGATCACTCCCGGCGGCCATCGCATGTCCGTGGCCATGACCAACTGCGGCGCGCTCGGCTGGGTCAGCGACGCTCGCGGCTACCGCTACGAATCACGCGATCCGCTCAGCGGGCGTCCCTGGCCGGCGATGCCGGCCACGTTTCGCGAGCTGGCGCGAGCCGCCGCGCGACGCGCGGGCTACCCGCCCTTCGAGCCCGAGGCCTGTCTGGTGAACCGCTATGAGCCAGGCGCCCGACTCTCCTTGCACCAGGATCGCGACGAGGAGGACACGACTGCACCAATCGTCTCCGTATCGCTCGGGTTGCCGGCGACGTTCCTGTGGGGCGGTCTCGCGCGCTCCGATCGCGTGCGCCGCATGCGGCTCGACAGCGGCGACGTCGTGGTCTGGGGTGGCCGCTCGCGTCATGTGTTCCATGGCATTGCGCCCCTTGCGGACGGCTTCCACGCGCTCGCCGGTCGCTGTCGAATCAATCTGACCTTCCGCCGTTGCCGGCGGCCGGTGCCTACGACGAGCAGGTGAGCGCATCGTCCAGCCCGGTCGTCAGACCGATCTCCGCGAACGCAAGGCGCAGCGGGCCGCGCGCCGTGATCGTGAACGGCGCCTGCACGCGACGCATGTCGGCGCCGCCACGCTCGAAGCAGTGCAGCGGAATCTTCAGGCGCTGCCATTGCCCCAGCGGCTGATCGCGCAGGGCATCGACGATCGGCACCACCCCGCGGCACCCGGGACCGCACTCGACGGCGAGCTCCACCGGTCCGCCCGGCGCCGACTCGAGGAGATAGTGGAAGGTGAGCGCGAGCTGGCCATTGCTCTCGCGCTGCAGATCGATCGGCGCGGCACGCGCGATACCAAGCGTGGCCGTGCCGTCCCCGGACCAGATGCCCAGCCGTGCATCTTCTTGGGCATTGCGATCCAGCGCCACGACGCGCAGCGCGGCGGTGGCGCTCGCGCCGGTTCCGGAGGCCAGCGGGATGCGCTCGGTTCCCTCGGCCACGAACAGCTCCCAGCCGGCAGCCGGGCGGCCCGCGGTGAAATACGTGCGCGCATTGACGCGCGTGTCCCGCTGCGGCACATGCTCGGACAACTGCGGCACGGCGCCGTCGTCCGCGTACGTCAGGCCATAACCGTAGGGAAACAGGGGCGGTTCCGCCGAATCGGCGGTGGGCGCCTGCAAGGGATCACGCGGCCACGAGAACGAGAGCTTGCCCTTGAAGTCGAAGCGTATCGAACCGTCCACGTCGCGAAACAGCACATCGGCGATGCCGCCGCCTTCGGAGCCCGGCAGCCAGGCTGCGACGAACGCATCCGCGGCATTGATCTCACGATTCACCCACAGCGGCCGGCCGGACAGGAACACCGCGACCACCGGGATGTCCGCCGCGCGCAATCGCCGCAGCAGGTCGAGATCACGCGTATCGCCGGGGCGATATTCCAGCGTCTCGATGTCACCCTGGAACTCGGCGTAGGGCTCCTCGCCGAACACGACCACCGCGACGTCCGGGCGCGTCTCGAAGCGACCATCCTCGCTCAGCACGGCGCGCCCCCCGGCAGCGGTCACGTGCGCCTCGATGCCCGCGAAAATCGACTCGGCATTGGGGAAGTGCTCGTTGGTCAGCCCCGTGCCTTGCCAGGACAGCGTCCAGCCGCCGCTTTGTTTGGCGATATCGTTTGCGCCATCGCCCGCCACCAGCACGTGTTGCCGCGGGTGCAGCGGCAGGATGCCGCCGCGATTCTTGAGCAGCACCAGCGATTCGCGCACCGCCTGGCGCGCCACGGCGCGATGCGCCGGCGCACCGAGCAGCGAGAATTCTCCGGCGCCCGGCCGCTCGGACGGTTTGCCCAGCTCGAACAGGCCGGCCCGCAGCTTCAAGCGCAGCACGCGCCGCACGGCATCGTCCAGCCGCTCCTGCGCGATGACACCGCTACGGACCTGCTCGAGCGTGTTGTGATACAGACCTTCCCAGCTGTCCGGCGCCATGAAAATGTCGAGACCCGCAGCCAGCGCTGCGGCGCAGCTCGTCGCGCTGCAACCGGGTACCTGTGAGTGGCCGTTCCAGTCACCGATCACCGGCCCGTCGAAGCCCATGCGCCCCTTCAGCACATCGGTGAGCAACCCGCGATGGCCATGCAGCTTCACACCCTGCCAACTGGAGAACGACGCCATCACGCTCTGCACACCGGCGGCGATCGCCGGCGGATAGCCTGCGGCATGCAGGTCGCGCAGGATCTCCTCGCTCACCAGGGCATCCCCCTGATCGCGCCCCTCGTGAGTTCCGCCGTCGCCGACGAAGTGCTTGGCCGTGGCGATCACGTGCGGCGGTCGCAGGAACTGCGGCGATCCGGCAACGCCTTGCAGCCCCTCGACCAACGCGGCGGCGTACTCACGCACGATCTCAGCGCGTTCGGAGAACGATTCGTAAGAGCGGCCCCAGCGCACGTCGCGTGCGACGGCCAGGGTGGGTGCGAACGTCCAGTCCTGTCCGGTCACGCGAATCTCGCGCGCCGTGATCTCGCCGATGCGACGAATCAGCGCGGGGTTGCGCGTGGCGCCCAGGCCGATGTTGTGAGGGAACAGGGTCGCACCGATGATGTTGCTGTGACCGTGGACGGCGTCGGTTCCCCACAGGATGGGGATGGCTTCATGGCCCTCGCTGGTGTCCATGGAGGCCAGGTAGAACTCGTCCGCGGCCGCCAGCCACGCGGCAGCCGGCGCCAGATCGTTGCCGCCCGGACCCGAGTTGCCGCCGTTCAGGACGGAGCCCAGCCGGTAACGGCGGACATCCTCGGGGGTGACGCTGGCCACGTCGGCCTGGATCACCTGCCCGACCTTCTCCTCGAGCGACAGTCGCCCGAGGATCTCTTCGATGCGCGCCTCGAGCGCCGCATCGCGCGCGAATGCGCTCGGCACGCGCGGCCAGATGGCCGGATTCACGGGCGCGGCGGACGGGTCGGCGGCATCGGCTGCTTCGGGCGGCGGGCCGCCGCGCGTACACGCGGCGACGCCGATGACGAGCATGGCAAGCGCCGCAGACAACGCGCTACGCCTCGGCCGTCCAATGTCCTGTCGACTTGGCGGGGTTGCATCGTGGCCGAAGGCGACGTGCGGCACGGATCGCACGCACCGGGGATACAGGGATGGCGACGGGGATGCACGCGGTACACCGCGACGGCAATGCGACCGGACGGGCATGACAGTGCCTGGCGTTGCGTCGTCTGGTGCGTGTCCGTGACCTCGTGCGCGACGCATGTCAGACCTTCCCCCTTGCAGCGTTGGTTCTCGGGATCCTGACGATGGACGGGCCACCCCGGGATCCTCACGATTCTGCATGTGAAGCGTAATCTGGCATGGACTGACAACGCTGTCAATCCGTGACGCGTTGCGTGACGATGCCTCCGGCGCCTACCGCACCGTGCGCAGCGGCAGGATGGCGACCGATCCCAGAAAGGCGATCCCGCCTGCCACGATGAACAACCACACGTAATCGCCGCCGCTCAGCGCGAGAATGGCGGGCGCGATGGCCGGCGCCACCGACTGCGGCAATGCATTGGCGATGTTGAACAGACCGAGATCCTTGGCGGCGTCACGCTGCCGGTTCGGCAGGAGCTGTGTGACGAGCGCCAGATCCACTGCGAAGTACACGCCCTGCCCGACCCCGGTCACGGCGACGCCCACGAGAAAGGTCGTGAAGGTGTCCGAGGCCGCGATCAGCCACAGCCCCGTGGCGTACGCCGCGGCGGCACCGACCACGAACGGCTTGCGCCGACTCAGCGCATCGGAGAGCCGGCCGCTGACAGGGCTCGCGACGACGATCATCGTCGCCTGCACCAACGTGCTGGTGAAAATCAGACCCGGCACGCTCGCGGCGGAATGGCCGAGCTTGTCGATGAGGAAAAAGGGCTGATAAGTGGAGAGAAAGGCCGTGCCCGTCACGAACAGAAAACGACTGAGCCAGGTCCAGGCGAAATCCGGATGGCGCCGCGGATCGATGTACAGCGAGCGCACCCACTCGCGCGGGTCGAACGGCTCAACCTCACCCGGCTGCAGACGCCTGTCCGGCAGCCGCAGCACCAGCAGCAGCACGGCGACGCTGCCGATGACCGCCGGCGCCATGAACATCATCAAGGTGGAGCCGGCTACCGTCTGAACGAGGAACGTGCCGCCGACCTGTCCGACGGGCATGCACATGCCCAGCACCCCCGCGACCGTACCGCGCTGCTCGGGCGGCACGTGATCAGGCAACACGGCAACGACGGTGGCCAACACCGCATTGAAGGCGAGCTGGGCCAGGCACCACCCGATGAGCACGACCCCGACGTTCGGCGCCAGCGCGATCAGCAGCAGCGCGCCCGAGCCGGCCAGCATACCGCCGAGCATCCAGGGGCGACGCATGCCGAAGCGACTGACGGTGCGATCGCTCAGACGGCCGAACACGGGATTGCCGACCAGCGCGAAACAGGCGCCGATGCCGAACACCAGGGAAAGACTGGCCGCCGCAGTATCGGGTGCGAGCTCCCGGACACGCAGCGCCACGGTGACCAGCACGGGCGTGAGCAATGCCAGCCAAGTGCCGGCATAAGCCAGCGCAAGCAGCGTGACGAATCCCCAGCCGACGCGCGCAGCAGGGATCTGCGCGTGCGCCGCGCGCGGCTGAGACGGCAACGCCTCGGGCGCGATGAATCCGGCCATCGATCCCCCCTGATGCTCCAGTAGAATAGCAGCCGTCCCGGACGTGATCCGCGGCGCGGGCCTCACCACGAGCACGATACACACGATGAGCACACAGCGGGCCAGCATCCACGACGTTGCGAAGGCGGCGGGCGTCGCCATCAAGACGGTCTCGCGTGTCCTCAACAACGAGCCCAACGTGCGCGAGGAGACGCGCGCGCGTGTGCTCGCCGCCGTCAAGCGCCTGAACTACCATCCGAGTCTCTCGGCGCGCAGCCTGGCGGGGCGGCGCTCCTGGCTGATCGGCCTGGTCTACGAGATTCCCAGCGCCAACTACACCATCGAGGTACAGCGCGGCGCGCTTGCGCGCTGTCGCGAAGGCAAGTTCATGCTGCTGCTACACGAGGTGGCCGGCCGCGGCGCAGAGCTTACGCAGGAGGTGCTGGCCTTCGTCGGACAGACCCGCCTGGACGGGTTGATCGTCACCGCGCCGCTCAGTGAATCGGCGGAGCTGATCGCGGCGCTCGATGCGCTCGCGCTGCCGTTCGCGCGCATCGCGCCGAACGACATCAAGCATCGCTCGCCGTACGTGGACATGGACGACACCGCCGCGGCGCGCGAGATGACCGAGTATCTGATCGGGCTTGGCCATCGACGCATCGGCTTCATCATCGGCCGTCCCGGGCACTACGCGAGCGGCCAGCGGCTGCAGGGCTACAAAGCGGCGCTCAAGGCACATCGGATCGCCTACACGCCCGAGTACGTGCGCCAGGGCGACTTCCTGTTCGATTCCGGGCTCGACACGGCGCGCCAGCTGCTCGCGCTGCCGAAGCGTCCGACAGCGATTTTCGCAGGCAACGACGACATGGCGGCCGGCGTACTGATGGCCGCGCACGAGATGGGCATCGCCGTGCCCGAGCAGCTTTCGGTCGCCGGATTCGACGATGCAGCAATCGCCCGCGCCGTCTGGCCGCCGCTCACCACCATTCGCCAGCCCACGTATGAGCTTGCCTATACCGCCGCGGATCTGCTGCTGCAGCAACTGCAAAGCGGCGTGCCGCCGAAGCCGGCGCGACTGGCGCACCGCCTGATCGTGCGCGCCTCGACGGGCATCGCCCCACCGGCTGCCGCGACGGCCGGCGCCGCACTCCGCCGCCGCAGGTTAGACTGACGTCGGCGCCGCCCACATCATCACGATCACGGCACCCGAAGCATCATTTCAAACAAAAAGGGGGAGACATGGATCAGGTACGCATTCGTCCCTTAAAAACATCGAAGGCGCCGCAAAAAAAAAAGGGGAAAAATTCCGTGGACAGCCGTAGATTAAAAAAAAAAA
>QGUO01000132.1 GCA_003242495.1 Pseudomonadota bacterium
CGGGTTCGAGGACGAGGGCATCCAACCCCCGTTTCCGGGCGGGGATGGCGGTGCGGGAGGGTTTTGCATGGGTCGCTCGGGGGGTACCGGCTGACGCACGCGCCGCCGTCATCTCCGCGGCCGCGCCAGCGCATCAAGCTCGTCTTCCAGGAAGAAGGACAATGCCTGCTGGAGCAGGGCGGCCACTCGGTCCTTCTGAACGCCGGACAATGGTGCGCTTACGACAAAGCGCAGCCCCATAGTCTCTCGCAGCGCGGCTACTCGAAACAGAGCGCGCTCGTGCTGCCGGCCGAAAGCCTGCGCGGCAACCGCCATGAGCGCTGGCACGAGCATCTGCTGCGACCGTACAGCGCGCTCACCGGGCCGGATCGGATCCTGCACAGCAGCCTCGTCGCGGCCATCGGCCAAATCGATGCGCTCTGCCCGGTAAGCCGCCGGTTCATCGGTCAGACGCTGCTCGACCTGGTCGAGCTGACGCTCGTCGCCAAGCGCCGTGACGCGAACGGCGGCGCACTCCAACCCGCGCGCAGCGTCAAAATGCTCGAGGTCCTGGCTTATGTCGACGCGCATCTCAGCGACCCAACGCTCGACATCGACTCGATCGCGCAGGCCTTCGGCTGCTCCAAGCGCTACCTGCACAAGCTGTTTGCCGATTACGACACCACCCTCTCCCGCCTCATCTGGAATCGCCGGCTCGACCGCTGCTACGCGGATCTCGGTGCGGCGACGCACCGGAACATGACCATCACCGACGTGGCGTTCTCATGGGGGTTCAAGGATTCCCACCACTTCAGCCGGCTCTTCAAGGACCGCTTCGGCATGACGCCGAGCGAGTTTCGCCGCGGACGCGAGGTCAGATAGCGTGGAGCGGCTCCGGCGATCGCGTCAGTGCGCTCACAGTTCCATCGAGTGCACCCTCGTGCACGTTTGCATGTCCTGCGATGCATAGAATGCCGGGCTAGATTCGCCGCGGGCGAGTTCGCACGACGATGGTCAAGGGGGATTGATGCTCGAGACCGCGCAGGCCTTCATCGGAGCGCGCCACGATCTGTTCATCGGCGGCCGCTGGGAAGCAAGCAACTCGGGACAATGGATCGACGTGATCGATCCGGCCACCGGGCGGCAGATCGCCACCGTTCCCGCTGCCGATGCCCGGGACGTGGACCTGGCCGTGCAGGCTGCCCTCGATGCCCTCGCGCGCACGTCACGGGCAGGCTGGAAACCGGCCGATCGTACCCGGGCGATGTGGGCCCTGTCCGACGCCATCGCCGCGAACGCCGAGGAGTTCGCGATCATCGAAACGCTGGATGCCGGCAAGCCGATCACCAACGCCCGTACGGTCGATGTGCCCGGCGCAGTGGCGGCCCTGCGCTACTTTGCCGGTTGGGCGGGCAAGATATCGGGAGAGACGCTCACCCCTTCCATCCCTGGCGACTGGCAGGCATTCACGGTGCGCGAGCCGGTAGGGGTCGTCGCTCAGATCATTCCTTGGAACTACCCCTTGATGGGCGCCGTCACCAAGATGGCCCCGGCGCTGGCCGCCGGATGCGCCATCGTGCTCAAGCCTGCCGAGCAAACGCCTCTGTCGGCGCTGCGACTCGCGGGCCTGCTGGACGATTGCGGTTTCCCGCCCGGTATCGTCAATGTCGTCACCGGTCATGGCCCAGAGGCTGGCGCAGCGCTCGTAGCCCATCCCGACGTGGCGAAAATTTCCTTTACCGGCTCGACCTCCACCGGCCGCCAGATCGTGCGCGCATCCGCATCGAGCATGAAGCGACTGGTGATGGAGCTCGGGGGAAAATCGCCGGTCGTGGTGCTGCCCGATGCGGATCTCGACGCCGCAGCAAAGGCGATCGCGCATGGCATCTTCTTCAACTCCGGACAGACCTGTTCGGCCGGCTCGCGATTGCTCGCACATCGCCGTATCGTCGCGGAGCTCACCGAGCGGATCGTGACGATCGCCCGCGGGCTTCGCCTCGGCCCGGGCCTCGATCCGAGCACACAACTGGGCCCCTTGGTATCGCAGGCACACCTCGAGCGGGTCAGCGGCTTCATCGAGCAGGCGCGTATCGACGGCGCCACGCTCGCCACCGGCGGGCAGCGCAAGCCTGGCGCAGGCTATTTCATCGAGCCGACGGTGCTCACCGACGTGCATCCCGACATGCCTGCAGTAAGGCAGGAGATCTTCGGGCCAGTGCTGTGCGTGGCATCGTTCGACACCGAGGACCTCGACGAGATCGCAGCGCTGGCCAACGCCACCGAATATGGACTCAGCGCCTATGTCTGGACGTCGTGCCTCGCCAGCGCGCACGGCCTGATCCGTCGCATACGAGCCGGCATGGTCAAGGTCAACGCCGGGGCCGGGGGCGACTTCGGCATGCCGGTGGGCGGCTTCAAGCAATCGGGCTTCGGGCGAGAGAACGGCCGGATCGGCGTGGAAGCGTATACCGAGGTCAAGTCGGTCATGGTGGCGTATTGACGATGGCACAAGACAATCTGATGCCTGTCCCGGCCCTGGTACCTGCCTTCGTCCTGTCACTCGAGGCCGCAGAGCGGATACACGTTGGGACACTCTCGACCGGCGGCATACGCGAGCACGTGGCCTGTCGTGGAGGACGCATCCAGGGGGAGCGCCTGAAGGGCAATGTGCTCGCAGGGCATGGCGGCGAGACCTGGCTGCGGCGGGCGGACGGCGTCACCGTGGTCGACCTGCATCTGATCATCCGCACCGATGATGGTCACACGCTGCGATTGACCGGCACCGGCTACAGCACCGAGGACCTCCATTTCGTCGGCACCCGACTCAGCCTGCTGTTCGAGGTAGATCAGGGTGGACCTTACGAATGGCTTGCAAGAACCGCCTTCCTCGCCGAACGCAAGTCCGGCACGGAAGTGTTCGTCATCGCCGAGATCGCATGATCCGTACCGTCATGGGGAGACCGATTCCATGAAACTCGAGTTCGCCTTGGAGCTCAGAATGCGACTGGGCGAGCGCATTCACATCCCGGTTGCGGAGGGACAAGTGCGGGGTGCCGTGCTGGTCGAGGGCGGAACCTTCCATGGAAAAGGCCTGCAAGGCATCGTGGTGCGCGGCAGCGGCGGCGACTTTCCGCTGGTGCGTCACGACGATGGAGCGCGCTTCGAGTCCCAGTACTTGCTGAAGACCGACGACGGTCAGTACATCCTCAAGCGCAGCACCGGCGTGCGCCATGCGGCGCCCGGTGTGCTGGCGCGGCTGTTGGCCGGCGAGGAAGTCGATCCGCATGCCTACTACATGCGCATGACGCCCCGGTTCGAAGCCCCAAGCGGCAAGTATGACTGGCTGAATCGAACGCTGTTCGTAGGGGTCGGACGCCGCGGCACCCACGGCTCGATCTTTCGCTTCTGGAAAGTCGTATGACCTCCCAGGCGCGACGCACTACGCTGTTTCTGCTTACCATCCTCTATGGATTCGGCTTCATCGACCGCGTAGTCATCGCGCTGGTCGCCCAGGACATCAAGGTCGAGCTGGGCATCAGCGATTTCCAGATTGGCCTCCTCGGCGGCTCCGCGTTCGCCATCGTGAACACGCTGGCTGCCTTTCCACTCGCGCAACTCGCCGAGCGGTGCCGCCGGTCGTTCGTCGTTGCCGGCTCGCTCGCCGTCGGCTCGGCGTTCACTGCACTATGTGGGCTCGCGGCCTCGTTCTGGCATTTGCTGGTTCTGAGAATGGGCATGGCGATCGGCAGCTCAGGCACCGAAGCGCCGGCTCATTCGATGGTCTCCGACATGTATGGCCCGTCACGCCGCGCCTCCGCACTGGCGCTGTTCATGCTGGGCGTGCCGTTCGCCTCCATTCTGGGCTCATACCTGGGCGGGTACATGGGCGAGCAGCATGGCTGGCGTGCTACGTTCCTCACTTTCGGCATCTCCGGGCTGGCCGTCGCACTGATCAGCATGTACCTGATGCATGAGCCAGCGCGCGATCAGCACGATCCGCAGGCGACGGCCGGTTCGCTTCCGGCGATCGCGCGGCATCTGTGGAGTCATGCGCATTTCCGCCATCTGGTCATAGGCACCAGCATCGGGAGCCTGGCCACCTTCGGCGTAAACACCTTTCTGCCGGCTTTTCTCACCCGCAATTACGGCCTGGGCACTAGTGACGCGGCACTGCTCTTTGGTCTCATCGTGGGCATCGCCTCAGCCGTCGGCACGCTCATGGGAGGCTTCGGGTCCGAGTGGCTCGCACGACGCGATGCGCGTTGGCTGATCGGCGCTCCCGCGGCGGGATTGCTGGTTGGCGCGCCGCTGCTCATGCTGGGCGTCACCCGATCCAATCTGGCGCTCGCCGCAACGCTCATCTTTTTCGCTTCCTGTTTCTTCTATACCTGGATGGGACCGGCCATCGCAGTGACCCATCGACTGCTGGGCTCGCGCTCGCGAGCAGTCGGATCCGCAGTGTTCCTGCTGTTCATGCACTTGGTCGGCCAGGGATTCGGGCCGCCTGTGATAGGTTTGGTCAGCGACCAGATCGCGGCCCGGGCCTCTGGCGACCCGGAGCTCGCAGCACAGTGCGCCCAGGCGACGAGCGAAGTTGCGATCTCTGCCTGCGACAGCGCATCCGCCATTGGAATTCGTTACGCCATCGTGGCGTTCGCGCTCCTTTATCTCTGGACGGCCGCACACCTGATCCGTGCCACGCGCGCTGCGGGCATGCATCACGAACCTCGAGTGCGGCCAAGCGACGCGCCACCTGTCCAATCCTGAGCCTGGTTACATCCCGGACGCGGACACAATGAGCCATGACGCCGCATATGATTACGTGATCGTGGGGGCCGGTTCGGCCGGTTGTGTTCTGGCCAACCGCCTGACCGAGGACCCCGCGGTGCACGTCCTGCTCTTGGAAGCCGGCGGCTCGGACGCCAGACTGGATGTGCGCCTGCCGATCGCCGTGAGCCGGCTGTGGATGAACCAAATGCTCGGCTGGGGCTTTCAGTCCGAGCCGGAAGCGCAGCTTGCCGGCCGGCGGATTCCCGTGCCGCGCGGGAAGATGCTGGGGGGGACCTCGTCGATCAACGGGATGATGGCCATTCGCGGTCATGCGGCGGACTACGACCACTGGCGTGCGCTGGGCCTGAAGGGCTGGGGATTTTCGGAAGTGCTGCCCTATTTCCGCAAGCTGGAGCGGCACTGGCGTGGTGCAGATGCGTACCATGGCGGTGACGGACCGGTGGCCATCAGACCGCATCCTGCGCCCAGTGCCCTCCTCGCACGCTCACAGGCCGCAGCGCGCGCCATGGGCTTCGCGCTCACCGACGATTTCAACGGACCGTGCACCACGGGCTTCGGGATGCCCGATTTCACCATCGATGAGCGGGGACGACGGGCGAGCGCGGCATCCGCTTATCTACACCCGGCCCGGAAGCGGCGCAATCTCACCGTGGCCCTGCGCGCCGAGGCGCGCAAGGTCATGATCGACAAAGGCCGCGCCATTGGCGTGGAATATCGACAGAACGGGACCCTGCGAACCGCTTCCGCCGCGCGAGAAGTCATTCTCTGCGCCGGCGCAATCGGCTCGCCGCACATCCTGCTCCTCTCCGGAATAGGTCCTGCCGAACACTTGCATGACCATGGCTTGCGCGTGCACATCGACCGGCCCGCCGTGGGCGACAACCTTCAGGACCATCCCGGGGCCAGCATTGAATTCGCTCTCGACCCCGCCTGGGCATTCGATGGACAGCTGCGCCTCGATCGCCTCGCGAAGGACTTGCTTAGGTGGGCTGTCACCGGCAAGGGCCCAATGGCCGCTCCGCCCGTGGGCATCTCCGCCAACGTCGCGACCGTACCCAACGCCTCGCTCGTCGACATGCATTTCCTGCTGGTGCCGCTCGCACTGGATGCGCGCGTCTGGTTTCCCGGCCTGCGCAAGCCGCGCGGCCCGACCTTGACTGCCATGTGGTCGCTCAACTATCCGCGCAGTCGCGGCTCGGTGCGACTCAACAGTCCCGACCCTCACGTAAAGCCGTCGATCCGTTACCACTTGCTGGAGGATTCTCGCGATCGCGACGACATGATCCGGGGCTACCGCGTCTTGCGGGAACTGTTGAGCCAACCACCCCTCGCCGAGATCCTCGGGCCCATGCAACGTCCGATCCGGGAGCCCACGACGGACGATGAAGTGCTCGAGTACGTACGTGGCGTCGCCGGCACCGCGTTCCATCCCTGCGGGACCTGCCGAATGGGCGCGGACGATGACGCCGTTCTCGACAACGAGCTGCGAGTGCGCGGCATCGCAGGGCTGCGTGTCGTCGACGCCTCGGTCTTTCCGACGCTCCCGGGCGGGAACACCAACCTGCCTGTCATCATGGTGGCCGAGAAAGCCGCCGATCTCATCCGCCAAGCGCCCCCGCCTGCGCATTGAGAACGGCGACTTACATCGGACCCGAGCGGACCGGCAACCCGCCGATTCACACATCATTCTCCGACGACACGCCAACCCGGCGGTTTTCCCGGGCCAGCCTCGCCAGCTTGCTCTGCCGGTAAAAGATATTTCCACCCGTCGTCGACGTCGAAGCGGATCGAACACACCGGAACTTCGTCAACGGCGACTCATTTTCTCATGAGCGGAGATCCTATCGGCAGCACTGCGCGGACAGTGAGGAACGCCAAGAGCCAATACTCGCGAGCGCTGGGAACGAGTGCAGCGATGCGCCCGTGGCGCTCCGCCTTGTGCACCGCCGCATTGATTGCCGCATCCATTCCGGCCATTGCCGGAGCCGCACCACCTGCCCCCTGCGAGATGCTCCTGGCAGTGGAATTGACTCCCGACGTACCCGATCCTCGCGATCCGGGATTTCTCAGCTCACTCTTGAGCAATCATCCGGGCTATCGGCTGACCCTGCGGAATCAGCTCGACGCCTCAGTCGTTCTCCTCGAGCTGACCGGTCCCGGCCCGGATGATGGCTGCCTGGCGGTTGTGGACACGATGCGCAATGACGCGCGCGTCCAGTCCATCGAAGTGTCGAGCGCTCCGAGCCAACCGTAGCCGGAGTCGGAGAGCCCTCTGCGTTGGCACGACACGGGGCAGTCGCGCTCCTGGGAGTCACGCCACGAGCCTAGTGTCGTTGGGGCTCATGCTCAGCTGACTACAGCGACAACCAAGCAGCTGACTGCACATCGTCAAGAGACAAGGAGTGTCGCTGCAGCGGCCATCATCGTTCCGTTCGAGCAGCAGCGCCGACAAAGCCGCGTGATCGCCGGATCGTTCGGAAATGTCTCAGGCGGCTTCCGCGGACGACAGGTACGTCCAGAGGACCTGTTGAGCGGAGTCTCGGGCTTTGCGTGGGGCTTTGCGTGCTGAGGGGCCCTCGGTGGGGCCCCTGCAGAACATGAAATGGCGGAGCGGACGGGACTCGAACCCGCGACCCCCGGCGTGACAGGCCGGTATTCTAACCAGCTGAACTACCGCTCCGCGCTTTGAAAACGCTTGGCGCCTTTTCGGTGGTGGGTGCTGAGGGGATCGAACCCACGACCTTCGCCTTGTAAGGGCGACGCTCTCCCAGCTGAGCTAAGCACCCTGATCGCTATAGCTTAGCAGAGATCGCCCTGCTTGGCTCGCCCTCCCGCTTGTTCACCGCGGGAGGGCCGCGAGAGGCGCGCTAATTTACAGCATCTTTGAGCGCCTTGCCAGCCTTGAAACCAGGAACTCTGCTGGCGGGGATTTCGATGGTCTCGCCGGTCTGGGGATTGCGGCCGGAACGGGCCGCCCGATCCTTGACGGAGAACGTACCAAATCCCAGCAGCGAGACGGTGTCGCCGGACTTCAGCGCCGCGGTGATCGCATCGAATACGGCGTCGACCGCGCGGGTCGCCTCGGCCTTGCCCAGGTTCGCCTGCGCGCTCACGGCGTCGATCAGTTCGGCTTTGTTCATGTCGGTTTCCTTTTTGCGTGGCAAAGGGCCCCATCTGCCGCTGGACGGCAGACGGGGCGGGTTTATATCAGCGAGCTCGAGATAGGGTCAATAAACGCCTAATGCGCCCGCACCGGCTTGGCAGCGCGCTTGGCCACCCGCCGCGCCCGTGGCTTGTCGTCCTCCTGCGACGGCTCGGAGGCCACCTCAGTCGGGGCGGGCATGTGGGTGAGCGCAACCTGCAACACCTCATCAATCCACTTGACGGGCTTGATCTGCAGGCTGTTCTTGATGTTCTGCGGGATCTCGACCAGATCCTTGGTGTTGTCGTCCGGGATGAGCACGGTGCGGATTCCGCCGCGGTGCGCCGCCAGCAGCTTCTCCTTGAGGCCGCCGATGGGCAGCACCTGGCCGCGCAGCGTGATCTCGCCCGTCATGGCGACGTCCGAGCGTACCGCCGCCTTGGTGAGCGCGGAGACCAGGGCCGTGCACATGCCGATACCGGCGCTCGGGCCGTCCTTGGGCGTGGCGCCCTCCGGCACGTGGATGTGCACGTCGACCTTCTGGTAGAAGTCCGGATCGAGGCCCAGCATGCTGGCGCGGTTGCGCACCACGGTCATGGCGGCCTGGATGGACTCCTGCAT
Organism: Pseudomonadota bacterium; assembly: GCA_003242495.1. Classification (GTDB taxonomy): domain Bacteria; phylum Pseudomonadota; class Gammaproteobacteria; order Steroidobacterales; family Steroidobacteraceae; genus Steroidobacter. The sequence goes on from QGUO01000132.1 coordinate 8,534, forward strand.
GAC
>QGUO01000569.1 GCA_003242495.1 Pseudomonadota bacterium
GCTGAAAGGCGCCGCCGGCACCGGAGGTTGGTCGTGAGGGGGTCCGCGCGAAATCTGAAGGGGGCTTTCAGGGGCTTTCAGGGGTTTTCGGGGCGGACCTCGAGGCATCCCTGTGGAACGACACCGTCAGGAGGGACCGCCAGCACTCGACCAGCCGCGCCACGGATGCGCCCGCCGGACTTCGCGCCCGGCGGCCGTGCGCGCCTGTCGTGCGCCCATCCTCCCTGGACGGGCCGGTAAGCCGTCAGGGCAGCGCGTTGAGCTCCGGGTCGTCCTTCTTCACGGGCATCAGATCCTGCCCCGTGAGCTTCATGTCGAGCACGCTGGCGCCGGCGACGAATACCGAGGAGTACGTGCCCACGATGACGCCGACGATGATGGCCGCAGAGAAGCCCTTCAGGGCCTCGCCGCCGAACAGGTACAAGGCCACCACGACGAACAGGGTCGAGATACTGGTCATCAAGGTACGCGACAGGGTCTGGTTCACCGAGGCGTTGATCACCTCCATGGGCGTGGCCTTGCGCATCACCACGAAGTTCTCGCGGATGCGGTCGAACACCACGATGGTGTCGTTGATGGAATAACCGATTGCCGCCAGGACCGCGGCCAGCACCGACAGATCGAAGGTCATCTGCGTCGCCGCGAAGAACCCGAAAATCACGATGGGATCGTGAATGGCGCCGAGCACGGTGCCCAATGCCATCTTCTTCTCGAAGCGAAACGCGATGTAGAGAAGGATCATGATGAAGGTGAACAGCATCGCCAAGCCGCCCTGCTCGGCGAGGTCGCGCCCGACCTGCGGACCGACCACCTCCGTCCGCCGCACCTCCGCGCCGGGATCGACCGTGCGCAGCGCGCTCTGGATCTCGGCGCTCACTTGATTGACGTCCTCGTCCTCGGGCGGCATGACACGCACCATCAGCTCGCGCGAGCTGCCGAAGCTCTGGACCTGCGCCTCCTCGAATCCGGCGGCGATCAGCGCGCCGCGCGCCGCATCGAGATCGACGGCCGCCGGGTACGCCACCTCCAGGGTCACGCCGCCGGTGAAGTCGATGCCCAGGTTCAGGCCGCGCACGCCGATCAACAGCAAAGACCCGAGGACCAGCACCGCCGAGACGGCGTAGGCCCACTTGCGGGTCTCCATGAAGCGGATGCGGGGCGTTGTCTTGAAAAATTCCATGTCGGTGCTCTCGGTGGGTCCGTGCGCGTCAGACCGGCAGCGTCGCGAGCCGGCGGCGACGGCCCCAGATGAGATCGATCAGCACGCGGCTGCCGAGGATCGCGGTGAACAGCGACGTGCAGATGCCGATCACCAGCGTCACGGCGAACCCCTTGATCGGGCCGGTGCCGAACATGAACAGGATGATGCCCACGCCGAGCGTGGTGAGGTTCGAGTCCGCGATGGCGGAGAACGCGCGGTCGAAGCCCCGATGGATCGCCGCCTGCGGCGAATTGCCGAGGCGCAGCTCCTCGCGGATGCGCTCGTAGATGAGGATGTTGGCGTCGGCCGCCATGCCGATGGTGAGCACGATGCCCGCGATGCCCGGCAGCGACAACGAAGCCTGCAGCAGCGACATGATGGCAATCAGCAGGATCACGTTGCAGGTGAGCACCACGTTCGCCACCATGCCGAACGCCCGGTAATAGACCACCATGAAAATGAAGGTGAGCAGCGCGCCGAACAGCATGGACATCATGCCGCGCTCGATGTTGTCCTGACCGAGGCTCGGACCGATGGTGCGTTGCTCGACGATGAAGATGGGCGTGGCCAGCGAGCCGGCGCGCAGCAGCAGCGCGAGTTCCTGGGCCTCGGAGGCGTGCAGCCCCGTGATCTGGAAGTTGGTGGAGAACACGCCGCGGATGGTCGCGACGCTGATGACCTCCTCCTCGGTGCAGTCGTTGCCGCTGCGTACGCCGCGGCACACCTCCCCCTCGGCGAGTCGCTTGGTTTCGATATAGACCACCGCCATGGCCCGGCCCAGGTTCTCCCGGGTGGTCCTCAGCATGTTGGCGCCGGCACGTGCATCGAGCCGCACGTTCACCGCCGGCTGGCCGTCGGCGAACGCCGAGGTGGCATTGGTGAGCTGATCGCCGCTCGCGATGATGTCGCGCTTGAGCAGCACGGGGCTGCCGTTGCGATGGGTGTAGAGCTTCGAGGTGATCGGTACCCGCCGGGTACGCTGGGCCTGCACGGGATCATTGCCCTCGTCCACAACCCGGAACCCACCCGGGGGGGTCGGCCCAAAA
>QGUO01000570.1 GCA_003242495.1 Pseudomonadota bacterium
GGTCCCGGCCGTGCAGCGACCGGCGAGGCGGCCTTCGATGCCGAAATCCCCGAGGGCTCGGACCTCGGCGGCACGGGGGTGGACGACGCAGGATCCGGTCGCCCGGCGTTCGCCACCCGGGCCCTGGTCCGCCAGGACCTTGCCGGGCGCTTCGACCCGGCAGCGGACGGTGAGGCACCCGACAGCGGGCGTGCCGCGACGATCGCCGACGCTCGGCCGTCGTGCGATCCGCCGACGGACGGCGGCGGGGCGTCCTAGCGCGAGTCAGGCCCGAGGGAGACGCCCTCGAAGCGCGGACGTGCCACCCCGCAGGGCGGCTACCAGAACTTCCACCAGGCCTTTTTCTCCGGTCGCTCCGCCGCGTCCAGGGTGTCCGGCGAGCCGTAGTTGGCGCGCAGCACACGGCGGGTGTCCTCGGCCAGCTCCGGCATGCCGAGCTCGGTGTAGGCCTGGGCCATCACCTCGAGCGCCCTGCGGATCTGCGGTGCGCCGTCGTAGTTCTCGATGGCGTACTTGGCGCGGTTGATCGCGCCGACGTACGCGCCGCGCTTGAGGTAGTACTCGGCGACGTGCACCTCGTAGTTCGCCAGGCGGTTGCGCAAAAAGATCATGCGCTGGCGGGCGTCCCCGGCGTACTCGCTCTCGGGGAAGCGCTGCACCAGCGTCTGGAATGCCTGGAACGATTCGAGCGCGTCGATCGGCGGACGCTCCGAGAGGTCGGCATTGAACCAGCGCTCGAGGAAGTTGGGATTGCGCTCGAAGGTCACCAAGCCCTTGATGTAGTAGGCGTAATCGATGCGCGGATGCGTCGGGTTCTCGCGGATGAACTGGTCGGCCTGGTCGATGGCCGACTCCGGCTCGCGATTGCGATAGTAGGCGTGCATCAAATCGAGCTGCCCCTGGCGCGCGGCATTGCTGAACGGAAAGCGGGCTTCGAGCTGCTCGTAGAAGAAGATGGCGTCGCGATAGTTGCCGGCATCGGCGGCGCGCTTGGCGCGCTCGTACAGCAGGTCGGGGTTGGAGATGAGCTCGCGGGTGCTGGTGCCGCCGCAGCCCGCCAGCATGAGCGTGGCGGCGAGCGCCGCCATGGTCAGGGTAAGGAAGCGCATGCGAGAATTCTGGTCCGATCCTGTGTGGTACGGCAGCGATTCGCCGACGATTCACCAGTATAGCCCAAGGTCGTGCAGCGTTTGGCGGCGGCGCCGCCACGCAAAACTGGTGTTTCGGTGGCCCGCGCCCGCAGAAGTTCCCCCGCGAAGCCCCATCAGACCCTCAGAATTCCCCCTGCAATGTCCCAAGACCTCCGCCATCATCTGACCATCCCGCCCGAAGGCGCCGGCCGGCGCCTGGACCAGGTGCTCGCGGAGCTGTTGCCGGAGTACTCGCGGACGCGCATCAAGGAATGGATCGAGGGCGGCCAGGTGCGGGTCGACGGCCTGCACCCGCGGCCCAAGGATCGCGTCGTGGGCGGCGAGCAGGTCGAAGTGCAGGCGACGCTGCCCGATGTCTGCGACGAAGTGCTGCCGCAGGACATCGCCCTGCACATCCTGCACGAGGACCGTGACACGCTGGTGATCGACAAGCCCGCCGGTCTGGTCGTGCATCCCGGCGCCGGCAACCCGCAGGGCACGCTCCAGAATGCGCTGTTGCACCATGACCCCGACCTCGGGCGTTTGCCGCGCGCGGGCATCGTCCATCGCCTCGACAAGGACACGAGCGGGGTGATGGTCGTGGCGCGCACGCCCGCGGCGCATGCCGCGTTGGTGCGTGCCATCGAGGCGCGTGAGGTCGAGCGCGAATACGAGGCGGTCTGTGTCGGGGTGATGACCGGCGGCGGGACCATCGATGCGCCCATCGGCCGGCATGCCGTGGACCGGGTGCGCATGGCCGTGCGCAGCGACGGCCGCGAGGCCGTAACGCATTACCGGGTGCTGCATCGTTTTCGAGGCCATACGCACGTTCGATTGAAGCTGCAAACCGGTCGGACGCATCAGATCCGCGTGCACCTGGCACACATCCGCTATCCGATCGTCGGGGATCGGGTCTACGGCGGGCGCCTCATGCTGCCGAAAGGCGCGACAGCGCAGCTCGTCGCCGCGCTGCGGGCGTTTCCGCGCCAGGCGCTGCACGCGGTGCGGTTGTCGTTCGCGCATCCGGTAAGCGGCGAGACGATCACCTGCGAGTCGCCGCTGCCGCAGGATATGCAGGCCCTGCTTGCCGTGTTGCGCGCCGATCAGGCCGAGGT
>QGUO01000133.1 GCA_003242495.1 Pseudomonadota bacterium
CGCTCATACTCCGGCCGGACCTCGTCCCCACGCACCCCGGCACCCAGCTGCGCACACGCCTGCGCGAACGGCGCAACCCGCCGCGCGAGCTGCGTATCACGCGCCACGTTTCCGCCGAGCTTCGCCACACGACGCGACAGCGCCTTGAGATAGCGCGGCAGGTGCGGCCACAACAGCGGCGGCACCGCCGCCGGGAACCCGGCCGGCACCAGCGCATCGAGATGCGCACGCGCATCGGCGACCGCTGACGCGAACACCGGCGCCTCCAGTTGGGACAACGCCTGCCGCACGGCACGCAGCTCGCGCAAGACATCCACCGCATAGGCCGCGAGCTTGTCGACCACCTCGCCGAAGTCACTGCGCCGCCTGTCGAGCAAGGCCTGGAACTGCGTGGCCGTGCGCGGCAGGTCCGGCTCGTCGCGCAGGAAACACTCGACGAAGGCATGCTCCGCCAGGGCATCGGCCAGCGGCTTGCTGGTCGCGAACCCCTGCCCCAGCAGCATCAGGTCACGATTGCTTGCGAATGCCTTGCGCGCGTACTTGTACTGCTCCGGCAGCGCGAGCACCGCAAGCCGCAACACGCCGCGGCGCAGGAGCGCCTGTGCCTCGACCTCGCTGCCCGCCTCGACCGGCTGCACGCCGTCGCCCCGATCGCGGATCGATGGATAAACGACGAACTTCAAGCCGCGACGCTCGACGGCACGCTGCGGCGGCAGCTCCCCGAAATCCCATGCACGATGCGTGTGCTGCGCAGCCGGCGCGCCGGCCTCCTGCTCGCGCCGGGCGCGCAGCGCTCTTCTCAGGCGCAGCAGATCGCGCCCGCGGGCCAGCACCTTGCCACGCGCATCCGTCACGCGGAAGTTCATACGCAGATGATCCGGCAACGGCAGGGCCGCGATCTGCTCGGCGGTCACGGTTTGCCCGGCGCCCTGGGTCACCCAGGCGGCGAGCTGCGCGTGAAAGTCCGCATCCGGATCGAGGCGCGCCAGCGCCGCAGCCGCATGATCCGGCACGGGCACGAAGGCTTTACGCAACGCCTTGGGCAGGGCCCGCAGCAGCGCCGCGATCTTCTCCGCGCGCCAGCCCGGAATCAGCCACGCCAGACGCCCCTCGTCCAGGGTGCCGAGTAACGGCTCGGGCACGACGAGCGTCACGCCGTCGTCCTCGGCGCCCGGCTCGAATCGATACTCGAGCGGCAAGCGGTTGCCGCCGATGTCGAGCGCATCGGGATGACTCGCGTCCGTGACCTCGGAGACCTCGCGGCGCATGAAATCGCCGAGTGAGGCGCAGAGCGCATCGGCCTGCTCCGGCTCACGCTTGAGCCAGCGCTCGAGCGCGGCCACCGAGTGAATGTGCGCCGGCAGCCTCTCCAGGTAGAAGCGGCACAACGCTTCGTCGTCGACCAGCACGTCCTTGCGGCGCAGCTTCGCTTCCAGATATTCGATGCGCGCGCGCAGGCGCCGGTTGTGCTCGAGGAAGCGGGCCCGCAGGCGGGTGCGGCCTTCGACCAGCGCCTCGCGAACGAAGATCTCGCGCGCTTCGTCCGGCGCCACACTGCCGTAATTCACGCGCCGGCGCGCCGCCAGCGTCAGGCCGTACAGCGCCGTCGATTCGTACGCCGCCACGAACCCGCGCGCCTCGACCCAATGCGGCTCGCTGTAGCTGCGCTTGACCAGGTGCGCACCGACCGCCTCGATCCATTGCGGCTCCACGGCCGCCACCATGCGCGCATACAGCCGCGTCGTCTCGACCAGGTTCGCCGCGACGATCCAGCGCGGCGGCCGCGATGCGAGCGGTGTCCCCGGTGCAATGGTGAAGCGCGTGCCGCGCGCCCCGAGGTACTCGCGCTTTTGTTCGAGCGAGCCGATACCGCCCAGGAACCCGCTCAGAATGGCTTGATGCAGGTCGGCATAACTGGCCTCGGTCTCGTTCGCGCGCAGCTCGAGCTCGGCGGCGATCTGTGTGAGCTGGGCGTGCAGCTCCTGCCATTCGCGCAGCCGCAGGTACGACAGGAAATGCTCGCGGCACCATTTGCGCAGGCGGCTGCGGGACAACGCGGCGCTCTGTTCACAGAACGCCTTCCAGAGGTTCAGCACGGTCACGAAATCCGAGCGCGGATCGGCGAACAGCGCGTGCTTCTCGTCGGCCTGTTGCTGGGCCTCGGACGGGCGCTCGCGCGGGTCCTGGCTGGCGAGGAAGGCGGCCACGACCAGCATCTCGCGCAGACAGCCGTGGTGGCTGGCCGCCACGAGCATGCGCGCGAGCTTCGGGTCGAGCGGCATCGAAGCGAGCTGGGCGCCGAGGCTGGTCACGCGCCGCTCGGCATCCACGGCCTTAAGCTCCTGCAACAGGCGATAACCGTCGTTGATGAGCCGGGTGTCGGGCGGATCGATGAATGGAAACGCCTGCGGATCACCCAGGCCGAGCGCCGCCATGCGCAGGATCACGCTCGCCAGATTGGTCCTGAGGATCTCCGGCGGCGTGAACTCGGGGCGAAGCTCGAAGTCCTCCTCGGAGAACAGCCGGATACAGATGCCCTCGCTTTCGCGGCCGCAGCGTCCCTTGCGCTGATCGGCGCTCGCCCGGGAGATCGGCTCGATCGGCAGCCGCTGAACCTTGCCGCGCACGCTATAACGACTGATGCGCGCCAGGCCGGAATCCACCACGAAACGGATGCCGGGCACGGTGAGCGAGGTCTCCGCCACGTTGGTCGCCAGGACGACCCGGCGCGCAGCATGGGGCTCGAAGATCCGCTCCTGGTCGCGCGTCGAGAGACGCGCATACAGCGGCAGCACCTCCGTGTTCCCCAGCCGCGCCTTGCCGAGGACCTCGGCCGCCTCGCGGATCTGTTTCTCGCCCGGCAGGAACACCAGCACGTCGCCGCGCATCCCGCGACTGTCGCGATCGAGCTCCTGCACGGCCGCGACCACGCCCTCGGCCAGCGTGAGCTCCTCCTCGGGCTCACCTTCGGGGCCCTGCGGCACGCTGAGCGGCCGATAGCGCACTTCCACGGGATAGCTGCGTCCGGAGACCTCGATGACCGGCACCTCGCCCGCGGCGCTCGCGCCGAAGAAGGCGGCAAAGCGCTGCGGGTCGATGGTCGCCGAGGTGACGATCACGCGCAGCTCCGGTCGTTCGGGCAGGATGCGTTTCAGGACGCCCAGCAGGAAATCGATGTTGAGACTGCGCTCGTGCGCCTCGTCGATGATGAGCGTGTCATACCGCCGCAGCGTCCGGTCGTGCTCGAGCTCGCGCAGCAGAATGCCGTCGGTCATGAGCTTCACCCGACTGTCGGGGCCGAGGCGCTCGTTGAAGCGCACCTGGTAGCCCACTGCGCCGCCGAGCGGCGTGCCGAGGTCCGCGGCCAGCCGTGCGGCGATGGCGCGCGCGGCGATGCGTCGCGGCTGCGTATGACCGATCAGCCCCTGCGCGCCGCGCCCGGCCTCCAGGCAGATCTTGGGAAGCTGCGTGGTCTTGCCCGAGCCGGTCGCACCGCAGACCACGATGACCTGGTGTCGGGCCAGGGCCGTCGCGATTTCCTCGCGATGGGCCGTGATCGGCAGGGCCGCATCGAACTCGAGCCTGAGCGGCAGCGAGCGCAGGCGCTCCACCGTGGCGATCGAGGCCTCGATGGCTTTTTCGAGCCCCTTGAGCGCGCCGGCGGGCACACGGCCCGCCGGACGTCGCGCGAGCCGCGCCAGCTCGCGTGTCAGGCGCGGCGCGTCGGCATGGCGGACGAGCGCCAGCCGTTCGCGCAACGACTCGAGCGTCGGAAGGGAGGTCAAAGCGGGATCGTGCATGACATGACTGATTGAGGTGGCCGCCGCGGATCAGGCCACGGGCAGCGTGACTTCGATGCGCGCGCCGCCGAGCGCCGCATCGCCGATCACCATGGATCCGCCGCTCAGCTGCACCAGCTCGCGCACGATGGACAGGCCAATGCCCTGCCCGCTGATACGCTCATCGAGGCGTGTGCCGCGATCGAGCACATTGGCACGCTCGCCGACGGGGATGCCCGGCCCATCGTCCTCGACGATCAGGCGCAGCCCTTCGCGCCGCGCGCCGGGCGTGACCAGCGGCTTGGCGATCAGGCGTACCCTGCTGCGCGCCCACTTGAACGCATTGTCCAACAGGTTGCCGGCGATCTCCGTGAGATCGTCGTGGTCGCCCACGTAGGCGCAGCCGCGCGCGACGTCGAGCTCGCACTCGAGGTTGCGATCCGCGTACACCTTGAGCAGCGCGGCGCGCAGCCCCTCGACCGTCTCCTTGACGTCGACCGGCGCAGTGCCGAGCCCGGTGCCGCCCGAGGCCGCCGCGCGCTTGAGCTGATAGCGCACCATGCCATCCATGCGCTCGATCTGCTCATCGAGCTGCGCCGCGACCGGCAGCTCACGGATGCCCGGCTCGTTCAACACATTGCGCATCACCGCGAGCGGCGTCTTGAAGCTGTGCGCCAGATTGCCCAGGGTGTTGCGATACCGCGCCAGCCGCTCGCGCTCGGCGCGCAGCAGCGCGTTGAGATTGGTGGTGACGCCCAGCAGCTCGCGCGGATAGCCGTCGCCGAGCTCGGTGAGCCGCCCTGCCTCGATCGCCTCGATCTCCGCCTCCACACGCCGCAAGGGTCGCAACAGCCGCCGCAGCAGCATCGCGAGCGCCGCCAGCAACAGCACCAGCAACACCGCGAACCAGCCGAAGAGCTGCCCGCGAAAACGCTTGAGCTGCGCGTCGTACGGTGCGAGGTTCTCGGCCACCGTGTACGTGAAGGTGCGCGACTGGCCGTCGTCGAACTCCCACTCGATGCCGAGACTCACGGCCCGCACGCGCGACCCGTCGCGCAGCGCGAGGTCGACGTAGCGCCGCTCTCCCGGCTGCAGCTGCATGCCCAGATCGAGCCCGGCGCCCGTCAGCGATTTCGAGCGCCAGCTCGAGTGCCCATCGCTCGCCCGGATCTGCGCATACAGCCCGGAGCCCGGATTGGCGAAACGCGGCTCGGAGCGCTGCGGCGCGGGCTTCAGATCGTTGCCCTCCTCCTCCGAGGCCGAGATCAGCGCGAACAGCTGCAGGTCGAGCTGGTTGGCGACCGAGCGATCGACGAACACCCGGAACACCGTGTCGATCGCCAGGATGGTGACGCCGAAGAACAGAATCAACAGCACACTGACCGAAGCCAGCAGCCGTGTGCTCAACGAAGGGGCGGCCATCGGCGAGTCAGTCGCTCGCAAACCGGCGCGTCACGACCTCAGCCTTCGCCTTCGCGTGGCAGCGCGAAGCGGTAGCCGCGACCGCGCAGCGTTTCGATGGGCTTCAGGACATCCTGGGGATCGAGCTTGCGGCGCAGACGGCCGATGAACACTTCGATGGTGTTGCTGTCGCGGTCGAAGTCCTGGGCGTAGAGCGTCTCGGTGAGCTCGCTCTTGGAGATCACCTCGCCGGCGCGGTGCATCAGGTACTCGAGGATGCGGTACTCGAAGCTGGTCAGCTCCACCCGCTGACCGTCGACCGTGACCTCCTGGGTGCGCGGGTCGAGCGCGACCGGTCCACAGCGCAGTACCGGCTGCGCCCAGCCGCCCGAGCGACGCAGCAGCGCCTGGATGCGCGCCAGCACCTCCTCGAAATGAAACGGCTTGGCGACGTAATCGTCCGCGCCGGCCTGCAGCCCCTCGACCTTGTCCTGCCAGCGGTCGCGCGCCGTGAGGATCAGGATGGGAAACGATTTGGATTCCTCGCGCAGCTTTTTGATGAGGTCCAGGCCCGACAGCTTCGGCAGGCCGAGATCGATCACCGCCGCATCGAGCGCGAATTCGCGCCCGCAATACAGGCCCTCCTCGCCATCCGCCGCCGCGTCCACATTGAAGCCCCTCGCCTTGAATTGGCCAACCAGCGACTCACGAAGGGCCGCTTCGTCTTCGACGACTAGAATGCGCATGGGAGCACGATTACCTCAACTGACTGTCGGGACCCGCGGCAATCCGGGTCCCGTTTCTTTGCGGCTCAGGTCCGGCGCGCGGCGCCAGGTCCGCGCATTCAGGACTGCCTGCATCGGGGCACCCGCGGCGTCGGGCCCGCATCGCTGCACACCTGCCCCGCACGGGGACGAAGCTCCACGATGGCGGCAAAGCGCGGGCCTCGGCGCGGCGGCACCTGCCGCGACCCGGGTGGTGACGCGGAGTCGACGCCGGGCGCGCGGTCCCCCGATCTCGTTATGCGTCTTGCACCTCCGGGCCTGGTGCCGCGGGCACCGCTGCCGGCCCGGGCACGGCCCGGGTCTCAATACATCCGGCCGGTCCGGGCATCGACGCGCACCGTCCACACACGCCCTTGGGCATTGAGCAGCCGGATCTGATGAATCTCCCCCACGGTCTCGGCCTTGATGGCCTTGGCGCGGTAGCGGCTCTGGGCGAGCTCCACGGCACGGTCGAGCGACACCCCTTTGGTCTCGATGCGATGCTCGCCGCGCGGGCGCCGCTCGACGAGGCCCTGCGCCGAAGCCGCCGGCGGACAGACCATCGGCACCCATGTCAGGGCGAGAACGACTGTGGCAAACCGGCGTGCAAGCATGTCCCTAGTGTACGTGCGGCGGGACGTCAGTTCACGCCCCGCCGCCATGGATGCCGAAAATGCGGTACGAGTTCACGGCGCCGGTGCGACGGCCACCCGCACCCTGATCTCGTCGCCGGGATCGTAGGGCAGGCGCGTGGTGTACTCGCGCCCGTGATAGCGATACGTCACACGGTAGCCGTCGATGCGTTCCTCGTAGTGCTCCTCGTAGCTGGTCGCGCAGCGCTGCACCACCCGCTCCTCGTAGCGAGCGGCGCGCTTGGCCGCGGCGTCGTAGCCCACCCCGGCGCCGACCATGGCGCCCACCACCGTGGCGGCGTCACGACCGCGACCGCTGCCGAACTGGTGACCCACCACGCCGCCGATGAGGCCGCCGAGCAGCGTGCGCCCGGCGACTTGGGGATCCGAGATGTGCGGTTTCGATTCGACATAGCGTACGTCGTCCCAGCACTCCCGACGCGGGGTTTCGACGCGTACGCGCTGCACCAGGGGCTCGACCCGGACCACCGGTGCGTAATCGTAACCATCGTAGCCCCGATTATGTCGCGCTTTCGCCCAGGGCGGCGGGCCGGCCAGCGCCTGGGCGCTCACGGCGAGACATCCCGCCGCAACCGCCAGATATCGAGCCACTCGCATATTGCCTCTCCCTCCCCGGCGCCACGTCCGCCGGAGCTTGGCGCCAAGGTAGGTCCGCCGCGGTGAATGCTCGCTGAACCCTGCGCAAGCAGTGCCCGGCCGCGCTGCGCCGCATACCTGGCGCGCCCTCCCCGGCCCTCGCGCCGCCGCCCGGTGGCCTAGTCTTTCGCGGCGGACTCCGCCGCCTTGGCCTCGTTCCAGAGCGCGTCCATTTCCTCGAGCGAGGCCTGCGCGGGCGTGCGCCCCCGCTCGGCGAGCCGCTGCTCGATGTGACGGAAGCGTCGCTCGAATTTCGCATTGGTCGCCCGCAGCGCCGCCTCGGGATCGATCTGCAGGTAGCGGCACACGTTCACCATGCTGAACAGCACATCGCCGACTTCGTCACTGAGCCGCTCGCGATCCGGCGTTTCGTCCGGCGGGAGATCGCGCACTTCGGCTTCGAGCTCGGCGAGCTCTTCGGCGAGCTTGGCGAGCGCACCGCTGGCATCCGGCCACTCGAAGCCGACCCGCGCCGCGCGCTTGCCGAGCTTGGCCGCGCGGGTCAGCGCCGGCAAACCGAGCGGAATGTCCGCCAGCACGCCGGCGCCGGCGCGTTCGCGGTGCTTCATCGCCTCCCAGGCCTCGGTCTGCGCGGCAGCGCTGTCGATGCGCGCGTCGCCGAACACATGCGGATGACGGCGTTCCATTTTCTCGCAAATGGCCGTCACCACGTCGTCGAAGTCGAATGCGCCCCGCTCCTTGGCGAGCTGCGCGTGGAACACCACCTGGAACAGCAGGTCGCCGAGCTCCTCGCGCAAATCATCGAGGTCCCCGCGCTCGATGGCATCGGCCACCTCGTAGGCTTCCTCGATGGTGTAAGGCGCGATGGTCGCGAACGTCTGCTCGCGGTCCCATGGACAACCGCGTTCGGGATCGCGCAGGCGCGCCATGAGATCGAGAAGCCGGTCGATGCGGGTCATGTGCTGGGCTCGCGGGCAGGAGGAATCGACAGAGGTCCGCAATCATGACGAACAAATCGTCGCGGGCAAAGCGCGGCGACGGGCGACGTCCCGGCGCTCGCTGCGGCAGACGCCTGCCCCGCCCGCAGCGCTCAGTCCTGCGGATTGGCGAGCAGCCGATACAGTTCCAAGAGCATGGCCGCGGTGGCGCCCCAGATGAGGTGCTCGCCGTAGCGGATGTCGTACATGCGCACGGTCACATCGCCGATGCGTCGCTCGCGCGGTTGATGATTGCGGGCGTCGAACACATGCAGCAGCGGCGCCTCGAAGGTGGCGTCGCC
>QGUO01000571.1 GCA_003242495.1 Pseudomonadota bacterium
TGGCCGGTGCCACGATCCCGGCAGGAGTCACCCCATGTATTACCTGACACGTCGCTCGCTCTCCCGTCGCACGCTGCTGCGCGGCGCCGGCGTTGCGCTGGCCCTGCCCTTGCTGGAGTCCATGATTCCTGCCACGGTGCGCGCGGCGCCGAGCGCCCGCCGCGTGCCCCGGACACGCCTGGCCTGCATCTATGTCCCGCATGGTGCGGTGATGAGTCGCTGGACACCGGCCACCGAGGGCAGCGACTTCGAGTTCAGCGAGATCCTGCAGCCGCTCGAGCCGTTTCGCCATCGGCTCAACGTCATCAGCGACCTCACCCTGCCGCTGGCGTACGGCGAAGACGCCTCGGCGGGGGCAAACCATACGCGCTCCTCCGCCGTCTATCTCACGGGCGCGAAGCCCGGGGTTGGCGCGCAAGCGCAGCTCGGCATCAGCCTCGATCAGGTCGTTGCCCAGCACCTCGGCCAGGACACACCGCTGCCGTCGCTCGAGCTGTCCATCGAGGACGGCAGTGTCAGCTGCGGCACGGGCCTCTCGTGCGCCTACCGCAACACCATCGCCTGGCAAGCGCCGCAATCGCCGCTGCCGATGGAGAACAATCCGCAAGTGGTCTTCGAGCGCCTGTTCGGCGATGGCAGCACCGCCGAGGAACGGGCGGCCAGGCGCGCCCAGGCGCGCAGCCTGCTCGACTCGGTGCTCGCGGAGGCTGCATCCCTGAGCAGGAAGCTGCCGGCGGGCGATCGCGCACGGCTCGACCAGTACATGACGGATGTGCGTGAAGTGGAGCGCCGCATCGAGCTTGCCGGCCGCCCGGTGGCGCACGGCGTCGAGATCCCCACCGCACCACAGGGCATCCCCGACGACTTCGAGGTGCACATCAAGCTGATGTTCGATCTCCTGGTTCTCGCCTGGCAGGCCGAGATCACCCGCGTGACGACGCTCATGTTCGCCAAGGAGGTGAGCAATGCGGTGTATCCGGCCAGCGGCATCCGCGATCCCTTCCACAACCTTTCGCACCATTCGAACATCGCCGAGAACATCGCGCGCCTCGCGCAGCTCAATCGATACCACGTGCGCGTCTTCAGCCATCTGCTGGAGAAGCTGCGCGACACCCCGGAGGGCGACGGCACGCTGCTCGACCACTCGCTGGTGCTGTACGGCAGCGGCATGAGCGACAGCAACCAGCACGATCACGCACCGCTGCCCATTCTGCTGGCCGGCGGCGCGTCCGGCAGGCTCGCCGGCAATCGACACCTGCGCGCGGCACCCGATACGCCCCTGTCGAACCTGCAGTTGGCGATGCTCCACAAGCTGGGGGTGCCGGCGGAGTCCTTCGGTGACAGCACCGGTGTGCTGGACATCTGAAGCGATGCGGGCCGCGGCGCTCCTGCTGGTCATCGCATGCTGGGCCCCGCCGTCGCACGCCGGCGCCGAGGATGTTCCCGGCCCAGTCGACACGCGCCTTGCCGAGGCCGCGCGACGGGGCGACCTGCCGACGGTGCGCGCGCTGGTGCGCGCCGGCGTCGACGTCGACGCACCGAGCGCCGACGGCACACCGGCATTGCACTGGGTCGTACGGGTGCAGGACACGGAGACCGCACGCATGCTGTTGCGGGCGGGCGCCGACGTCGATCGCGCCAACCGCTACGGCCTGCGACCCTTGCACATCGCCATCGACAACATGGATGTCGAGATGATTCGTCTGCTGCTCGAGGCCGGCGCCGATGCGAACTCGAGCGATGCGACCGGCGAGACCAGCCTCATGATGGCGGCGCGCACGGGCAGTGTGGCGGCGGTGAGCATGCTGTTGGATGCCGGCGCTCACGCGGACGGACGCGATCCACATTACCGGCAGACGCCGTTGATGCTCGCTGCGCGCGGCGGCCACCTGGATGTCGCACGCCTGCTCATCCAGCGCGGGGCGGACGTGAACGCACGCACGCGCACCGGCCAGACGCCCGCGTTCCGCTTGCCGAGCTCGAACACGGGCTCCAAGGGTGAAGGCATCATCCGCGGCGGCTGGCCCGAGCGCGGCGAGCGGGACCCCACGCCCGGCGCCAAGACGCCCCTCCTGTACGCCGCGCGCGACGGCCATCTCGAGCTGGCGCGACTGCTGCTCGACTCGGGCGCGGCGCTCGAGCTGGCGGATGCCGACGGCGTCACACCGCTGCTCATTGCGATCCTCAACGAGCGACTGTCCCTCGCCCGCCATCTCGTCGACCAGGGCGCAAACGTCAA
>QGUO01000134.1 GCA_003242495.1 Pseudomonadota bacterium
GGCCGTCTAGAACGCCCTTGCGGCCTGCGCCGAGCTGCGCAAGCAGGGCATTCTCACCCGGGTGATCGACGCCTATTCCGTCAAGCCGCTCGATGTCGACACGCTGACCCGCGCCGCGCGCGAAACCGGCCGCCTGGTGGTCATCGAAGACCATTGGATCGACGGGGGCCTCGGAGACGCCGTGGCGGCCGCCGTGAGCGGCATCGCGCCGGTGCAACGCCTGGCGATCACCGAAGAGCCTCGCTCGGGCAAACCCGAGGAATTGCTCGAGCGCTATCACATCTCGGCGGGGGCGATCTCACGTGCCGTCCTGTCCGCTCCCGCCCCGGCCCCGCACTGACACCTGACCGCGCCCCAGCCACGCGCTGCCGCTGCGGGCAGCGGCGGGCCAGGGAGATCCCGGGACCGTCCTCGCGCCGCCGCCGGCCGGGGCCGGGCGGTCCGGCCTACGCAACCTGTGCACTTCTTCCGGCCCGTAGCCAAGAACTCTCCGGCCGGTTGTCGGTCAATTCCCTCAGGGCGCGTCCCAGTTCAGGGGCCAGGGGCGTCCGATTACGGGGGCTGGGACCCCTGTCTTAGTATGGCGACGCGAAGAACGGGCCCACGGCCCGAACACACTGGCAGCGTCCCGCGCGGCGCACCCGATCGTCGAGGCGATGAATTCGAGACTTCGAACAGCCCTGCTGACCGTGGCTGCTGCATTGCATGGCGCCTGCGCCAATGTGCCGGTGACCGCCCCCGAGGATCTGTCGATCCGCACCAACATGGTGTCCCCGAGATACTCCTCGATCAACGCGAGCGTGCTCAGGGAGGACGGCGGGTTCGATCACACCTTTGCCGCCTCGCTGGACAAGCAGGTCGACACCCTCACCCGCCTGGAGTCCCGCTACACCTACCGGCTCGACGACGACGAGACCCTGCGCATCGGCGACACCGTCAGCACCTCGGGCATGTGGGGCACCGCCGTGCGCTACGGCGGCCTGCAGTTCGGCACGTATTTCGAGCCGCGCCGCGACATCGTCATTTCCGACCGCCTGGCGACCAGCGGCACCGCGGTGCTGCCGAGCGCCGCCGACGCCCTGTTTGCCTCGGTGCGCAGGGATCAGACTTTGTTCGCCCGGCAGGCACTGTCGGTGGACGGCGCCCTGTCGATTCCCGGACCGAACACCGTGAGCTTCGTGGCGCGCGATGCCTTCGGCCGCTCCGACACGTTCACTGCGCCCATCATCGAAAATATCCGTCTCGTCGAGCCCGGCTGCAACGACTTCTCGCTGGGTCTGGGCAAGGTAAGGCGTGACTACGCCGTGAAAAGCAATGACTACGGTCCGATGTTCGCCAACGCGACCGTGACCTGCGGTGGCCCGTTCGGCCTGACGATCGAGGGCCACGGCGAGTATCTCGCCGACGAGGTGACCGCGTTCGGCATCGGCGTGGCACGACGCCTCGGGGCGCTCGGCACGGCGTCCGTGGCGATCGCCTCCAGCCGAGCCGAGGCCGGCTCGGGCTCGCTGACCCGCATCGGCTTCGACCACGAGAATTCCTTGTTCAATTTCAAGGTGCGCTCGCTGAAACAGAGCCGGGCGTTCCGCGACCTGGGCGACGTGGCGACCGAGCACCCGATCATGTCGCGCGACTTGGCGAGCGTGGGAGTGAAGATCTCGGAGAACTCGAGCCTCGCGCTGGCCTATGCCACGCAAGTGACCTGGGACGACGAGCGCATCAACCTGATTTCGCTGAGCCAACGCACGAACATCGGACACGCCTCCCTGTCGATGACCGCAGGCCATTCGCTCGAGGACAACTTCGGCTCCTCGGTGTTCATTTCCTACAAGCGGCCGTTTGCGCCGCCACCGCGCCGCGCCGACAGCGACATCGACGAGGTGGAGCTCGCTCCCTGAAGCGCCACCTCGCGGCCTCGGGCCCGCTCCGCGGACGCGGAAGCGCGGCAGCGGGCCCGACGATGCCTGCGCGCGCTTACTCGAAAGTGACGCGCTCGATCGTGGACAGCGCCTGATCGTCGCCGAAGTGCGGGTGCACCACGTACACGTCGTCGCCCACCAGCGCCGCGGTCGTGGCCTGCACCTCGTAGGTGGCCTTGGCGGACACGGTCGCGCTCGCCCACTCATCGTCGCTCACCAGCGCCACCACACTGCGCGAATCGTCGTTACGGACCACATACAGCGTGCCGTTGGGATGCAGCACGATGCCGTCGGCGCCCGGCACCTTTTCCTCGAGCTCCACCAGCGTGAACGTATTCGGCTCATCGGGCGAGACCTTGTAGAGATCCCCGCCGCGCAGGTCCGCCACCAGCAGGTAGCCGGACGGATGGAACTCGATGCCGTTGAAGGTAAGCGGATGATCCGCAGCGATGTTCTCGGGCACGAGCAGCGACACGGTGTTGTCGGGCGCGACCCGGTAGACGACGCGCGCCATCGTGTCGGTGACGTATGCCGAACCGTCGCTGCCGACGGCTATGTCGTTGGCGAAGCGCATCTTGGCATCGGCCGGGCCGGCAGCCGCCAGATCGATCATCGCCAGGCGCTCTCCGCTGTCGAGGTCGTAAATGCCGAGCTTGGCGATCCCGCCGCCACCGGACGGCCCGCGGAACGCGCTGGGATCGGCATTGGCCACCAACAACCGGTTACGCTCCTCGTCGACCTCGATACCGACGCTCGACTTGAGCTCGGGATCCTCGGCGAACGGACTGAGCGCGCCGTCCGTCGCCACCGCGAACACCGTGCCGTGCGTGAACGAGCCCACCAGGAAGCGGCCGTTCTTGGTGTCGTACTCCACGCCTTCCGGGGTGATGCCCGCCGTCTGCAGCGTGATCACGGCGGGGAGCTCGACCTCGGCTGCAGGCGCTGCCTCCTGGGCCATGCTTTGGGCTGCCTCCTGAGAGCCGCAGCCCGCCATCAACAGGACCGATGCGCCGGCCGCTGCAACGTACTTGAGTTTCATAGCCTCCCCTTTATGCGGATGAGCAGGTGACAAGGAGGCGGGATGCTAACAGCGCAGCGTCAGAACCTGAAGTACGACCGGTCGCCGTAACAACTCAGCGGACGGGCGTGCTCAGTGCCCAGAGCCCATCGCCACGATGACGTGGAGGGCGCACCTCTCGGGATCTGAGTGGGGCGCCCTTTTTGACATTCATCGCGATCGCCTGCCCGCGGCCCGGCGTGCAGAGCCGGCCGCAATCAGGTTCGCTGGCGGGCCTCGGCCACCTGCCCGCGCCCGGATTCCGGCTGCGCACCGAGCTCATCGTCGCGATGCAGGCCCATGACCTCCATCAGGGTTTCCCTGCGCTCGGCCAGCGCCTCGCCAAGCACGACCAGATCGAGCGACGCGCCGCGCAGCGCCTCGAACAGCTCACGCTCTTCCTCCGCGATATGCTGCCTGACCTCGCGCGCCAGCTCGAGCATGGCCGGCTTGAACCCGTCCTGCTCCGAGGTCATCGCCTCGATGCGCGTGATCAGCGCCTTGGCTGTCTCGTGCTCGCGCTGTGCCCGGTCCACCATGTCGGCGTCCGCGAGCGCGCTGCGTGCAGCGGGATAAAAGATCTCCTCTTCGATGCGCGTGTGCATTCTCAGCATCTTGCAGATGCGCCGGGCAATGGGATCGAGCTGCTGCCCGGCTGCAGAGCCGAACTCGTCGAACAGGCGATCGACCTGGCGGTGGTCGCGCGCAAGCAGCGACAGGGCGTCGAAGGTCTCGGTCGGTGCGGTGGCTCTGGCCATGATGCTCCTCGAAGGTCATCGCGCCGGCGCGGCGCAGCAGGACTAATGAACCGCCGCAAGCACGGGTTCCCGCCGACGGGCCGGGATGTCAAGGCCGCCCGTGCCCGGAACGCGGGGGCGGCCACGCCGGACGGACTGCCCGGCAAAGCGGCCGCGTCAGCTGGGCCGCAGCACCACCTTCACGCACTCCTGCTGCTTGTTCTTGAACATCGCGTAGGCCTGCGGCGCCTGCTCGAGCGGCAGGCGATGGGTGACGATGAACGACGGGTCGATTTCGCCCTTCTGGATGCGCTCGAGCAGCGGCCGCATGTAACGATGCACGTGCGTCTGCCCGGACTTGATGGTCAGACTGCGGTTCATGACCGCGCCGAACGGCATCTTGTCGATGAATCCGCCATATACGCCTGCCACCGATACCGTGCCACCGTTGCGGCACGCCATGATCGCCTGGCGCAGTACGCCCGGGCGGTCGGTCTCCAGGCGCATGGCCTGCTTGGCGCGATCGTACGTCCCGACCACGCCGTGCAGGTGCGCCTCCATTCCGACGGCATCGATGCACGCGTCCGGGCCGCGCCCGCCCGTGAGATCGCACAACGCCGCCAGCACGTCCGTGGATTCGTAGTCGAGCGCCTCGGCGCCCGCATCGCGCGCAAGGCGCAGGCGCTCAGGGTAGCGGTCGATGGCGATCACCCGCTCAGCGCCGAGCAGCAGCGCGCTCTTGATCGCAAACAGGCCGACCGGGCCGCAGCCCCACACGGCCACCGTGTCGCCCGGCTGGATGTCGCAGTTCTCCGCCGCCATGTAGCCGGTCGGCAGGATGTCCGACAGGAACAACACTTGTTCGTCGCTCAGCTCTTGCGGCACCTTGATGGGGCCGACGTCCGCGAACGGCACACGCACGTACTCCGCCTGCCCCCCGGCGTAGCCGCCGAGCAGGTGTGAGTAGCCGAAAATCCCGCAGGGAGAATGACCCCACAGCTTCTCGGCGAAGGCCGCGTTGGGGTTGGTGTTCTCGCACAACGAATACAGCTCGTGCTGGCAGAACCAGCAGCCCCCGCAGGCGATCGGAAACGGCACGACCACCCGGTCGCCGACCTGCAGATCGCGCACGCCCGGACCGATCTCCACCACCTCGCCCATGAACTCGTGGCCGAGGATGTCGCCGCGAAACATCGTCGGAACGTAGCCATCGTACAGATGCAGATCCGAGCCGCAGATCGCGGTCGCCGTCACACGCACGATGGCATCGCGCGGATTGATGAGATGCGGCTCGGGCACGTCCTCCACGCCCACCTTGTTGACGCCCTGCCAGCACACCGCTCTCATGACAGGCGTCCTCCCAGGCTCATCCGACCGATCACGCTGCGACGGCCGGCGCTCTGCCCCTGGGTGCTGGCGATCTCGCCGGTCTCGATGAGCTGCTTGAAGCGACGCAAGTCCTCGTAGACCTGCAGGTCCGGCTCCTCACCGGCGAACCGCGCGAGGCGCGCGCCGATGCGCCCTCCCGGCGGGCGGTAACGCATATCGACGCGAACGATGGTGCCACGCCCGCCGGGAGCCGGCTGGAATTCCACGCTGCCCTCGTGGAACAGCTCCGAGTCCGGCAGTGTGCGCCATGCGAGGCGCCGGCCGGGCTGTTCTTCGACGATCTCGGCATCCCATTCCACGCTGGTCCCTGCCGGCGCTTTGGCGACCCAATGTGAGATGTTGCCGCCTGCTACCGAAACTGACTCGAGATGCTTCATGAACCGCGGCAGGTTCTCGAAGTCGCGCCAGAACGAATAGAGCTTCTCGGGCAGCGCGTTCACGGTCACACTGCGCCGCACTTCCATCGCGGCAGGCGCGCGCGCAGCTTCGGTGCGGTGCAGTTTCTGCGCGGCATAAATGTCGAGCGCGGTCACCCCGATCACTGCGACGCCAGCCACCGCGATGCGCCGTCGATTTCCGGCCGAGGTGTCCTCCGCGGAGGACGCGCCGTCCGCGCGGGCCGCGGCGCCCAGCAAGGCCATGTCCATCATGTCACCGCCGACGCGCGCCCAAGCCCAGGGGCCGCGTCGCTTCGCGACCAGCAGCCCGATGCCGTTCGCCAGCTCACGCAGGCCGAGCATTCTGATCAAGCCAGGCCGTTCGCCCACACCGATGGCACGGCCGAGCGCGCGCGGCGCGAGCAGCTGCGCCAATCCCAGCCCGATGCTGAACCAACCGAGCGCGCGCGCCATGGCCGCCTCGTCCACACGCTCGAGGCTGCTCCCAACGCGCCTGCCAACCCGCGCGACGCGGCGCAACGCGCCCCTGCCGTGGGCCGGCTCGTACGCAGGCGCAGGTGCGCGAGGCGGTCCGCCACGTTCGTCCATGGGATGCGGTTCGGTGGCCATGAGCGGAACCTCGGCACGGGCGGGGCGATGTCACGTCTAAGCGTGAAAGCCCCGTGCGAGTTCCCGCGCGGGGTCAGGTACGTACGTGCCGCAGCACTTGCGCCACGATGTCCGCCTGCGGTGCCGCGGGCGACGTCGAATCGAAGCGCACCAGCGGGCCGGACAGCGGCAGCGGCGTTGGCGGCCGCTCGCACAGCTCCGCCTCGAGCTCCGCCAGGCTGGCCGCATCGACGTGCCCGGGATGACGTGCGGCGGCGTCCGTGGCGCGCGCCCGCAGGCGCGCCTGCAACACCGGCTGCGAAGCGCTGCAGAACACCTGCACGAAGGTGGGCGCGTGCTCGGCGGTCAGGTGCGCGAAGTGGTGTTCGTTCTCCGACCAGCGGAAGTTGCCCTCCAGGATGCAATTGACCTGCACGCGCAGCAGCTCGGCGGCGCAGCGGAACATCAGGTCGTAGCTGGCTACGCTGACACGCTTCGACCAGGCGCGATCGCTCCAGCCCAGCGAGTCGAACAACGACTCCTTGATGGCATCCTTGGCCAGCAGCGGCCACGCGAGCGCATCGCGCAGACATCGTGCAATCGTGCTCTTGCCGGCGCCAGGCAACCCGGTCACCACCACGACCATGGCCATCGCACGTCCCTCAGGAGCTGCACGAAAGCATCGAGCAGCCGGGCGCGTGGCGCGCCCAGTCGGGACGGCGCTGTGCGAAACGCTCGCGGCCGGGCTGCTCGTCGTAAGGGTGACGCAGCACATCGAGCAGCTCGTCAATGGCCCCGAAGTCGCCCTGCTCCGCCCGGTCGATGGCCTGCTGTGCAAGATAATTGCGCAGCACATAGCGCGGATTGGCTGCCTGCATGCGCGCGCGTCGCGCCTCGGGGGCGAGCCCCTCGCCCTGCACACGCTCGGCATAGCGTCGCAACCACCCGAGCAGGGCGTCCTGAGAGGCGCGGCGCCGCTCGGGGTCGTAGAACGCATCCTCCAGCGGAGCAAGCGCGGGGGCGGCGAGATCGATGTCGGCGAGATTGCGGAAGAACAAAGTCATGTCCACCTCGGCCGCTTGCAGGAGCGCGTGCAGCTCCTGTACCAGGTGCGCGTCCTCTTCACGCCACTCGAGCAGGCCGAGCTTCGCGGCCGTGTTGGCACGGTCCGCCTCCAGGAACGTGCTCATGTAGCGCTCGAGGCCGGCATGCAACGACTCGACCTCGGTGAACGCCGGCGCAAGCGCGGCGGCAAGCTGCGCGAGGTTCCAGTACGCGATGCGCGGCTGGTGGCCGAAGCGATAGCGCCGGCCGTGCGCATCGGTGGTGTTGGGGGTCCACTCCAGATCGAAGTCGTCGATCCAGCCGTACGGTCCGTAGTCGATCGTGAGCCCGAGAATCGACATGTTGTCCGTGTTCATCACGCCATGCACGAACCCGACCCGCATCCAATCGGCGACGGTGCGTGCCGTGCGCTCGCACACCTGTGCGAACCATTCGGCCCGCACCTGCTGAGGCGTGCCGCCGCCGGCCAGCTCGGGAAAATCCCGGCGAATGGTGAAATCGATGAGGGTCTCGAGCAGCGCCACGTCGCCGCGCGACGCCGGCAGCTCGAAATTCCCGAACCGAATGAAGGAGGGCGCAACCCGACACAGGATCGCGCCCGGCTCCGGACGGGGGTTGCCATCGTAGAACATATCCCGCACGACGAGTTCGCCGGTCGTCACCAGGCACAGCGCGCGGGTGGTGGGCACACCCAGATGATGCATGGCTTCGCTGCACAGGAACTCCCGGATGGACGAGCGCAACACCGCCCGGCCATCGGCACTGCGCGAATACGGTGTCGGACCGGCGCCCTTGAGCTGCAGCTCCCAGCGCCTGCCCGCGCGCTCCACCTCGCCCAGGGTGATCGCCCGGCCGTCGCCGAGCTGTCCGGCCCATACCCCGAACTGATGACCGCCATAGTTCGCGGCAAACGGCTCCATGCCCTCGATGAGCGCATTGCCGCCGAACACCTGGGCGAACGCCGGCGAACGGATCTCCGCCTCGGAGATACCGAGCAGATCCGCCATTTCACGCGAGTACGCCACCACCCGCGGCTCGGCCACCGGCGTGGGTCGCACGCGCGAGTACAGGGCGCCGTGCACCTGCCGGCGCTGCGATCCTTCCTGGGGATCGCCCGGCAGCTCGCGCACGAAGCGGTTGTCGAAGCGCAGACTCAGCATGACGGGCCAAGGATACCCCAGCCCGCCTCCCGGCCCGAGCCGCCGTGCCGAACATGAGAGCGGCAGCCGCCGGTGCCCGGACCTTCCTCCCGCCCCTCCTGTGCAGGGACTACGCGCCGCGGCGTGCGGCGCTGCCGAGCTCACT
>QGUO01000135.1 GCA_003242495.1 Pseudomonadota bacterium
GCCGCACGGAGCCGAGATGTGCCCGGAACGCCGCCCGACTCGCCTCGAACTCCGATTCCCCGAGCCGCTCCAAGACCGACGCCGACAGGTACGCGCCGGGGGCCTTGCTGGCGTTCGCCCGATGAGTCTGCAGCAGACGCTGGCGCCAGCGCGGGTCACGAAAGAACTCTTCGCCCCCAAGACGGTCGACGAGCTCCCGGCATGCGAGTGTCGCCACTCCGCTCTCCAGGTAGCAGCGTGATGCCGACAGCAGCGGCTCGGCACGGTAGACCGGCGTGCCGAGCGCCGGCCGCCCAAGCTCGCGTCGCTCGCCGATGAGCCGCATCGGCCAGTCGTACAGGTCGTAGCGCGCCAGGGCCTGTGGATTGGCGAAATCCACGATGCGCGGTGCGATCGGCACCAGTGCATGCCGATGCGCGTGCGACTGGACATCCACCACACCCGATTCACGGCAGGCGCGCAGTTGCTCCCAGGACATGAAGAGATCTTGCGCGGCGCAGCGATCTTCGCTTCGCCGCATCCACCACGACGGCGCGAACAGGACCGCATGCATGTCGAACGACCGCAGCAGCGGCAATGCCACGTCCCAGAAGCTCTTCCGGGCATCGTCGAAGGTCAGCAGGACGCCACGCGCGATATGACGACCGGCAACACGCGCACGCAGATATTCGTCGAGGCAGAGCGCACGGTAGCCGTTGCTGCGCAGGAACTCGAGATCGCCCGCCAGACCATCCGGCTCGACGTCGTGATAGGTGAACACCGGGATCTCGTTGCGCGCCGGTGGCAAGCCGAAGGCGAAGCGCGGATAGCGCGTCCTGGAAATGCGAGCGACGGTGCGCAGCACGCGACCGATTGAGCCCATTGGTCGTTTCCTAATGTCCAATCAACGGTGCAGTGCGTGGCGTTCACGGGCGCAGCGGCGCAGGCGCCAACGATGCGAGCCCAAACTCGCCCTCTGAGCGGAAGTTCCGCAATGTGGTGGAAGTAACGTACTACGATGCCGGAACAATGGAGCGCGACGGAGATTAGTACGCAACTCTAGGCGGCGGCGTAAGGAGTGGGCGATGAAGCGATCGTTGGAGCAGTCGTTCTATCGCAACGCCTATTTCCTCTTGCAGCACCTGCGCGGACGACCGGTGGGTCGTTACATCAAACATCTTCAGGCACGTGAGCGACTCGAGCGCGACGCATTCGAGCGCCTGATCACGACCGAGCTCGCGGCCATGCTACGCTACGCGCGCGCCACGGTCCCGTGGTACGCATCGGGAGAGTGGGGCCGGCGGATTACTCCATCCGCGGCCGTGCAGCTGCAGTCCTGGCCGGTTCTCGACCGCCATACGATCAGGGCGCACGGCCGGGAGCTGCTCGCGCGCACATCGGCGCTCGGGCTGTTCTATCGCAACAGCTCGGCCTCGACCGGCGAGCCGGTGCGTGTCGCCTGGAGCCCGCGCGCCGCCGCATGGGGTTGGGCCAACGAGTATCGGGCGATGCTCTGGCATGGCGTGCCCGCCGGGGCAAGAACGCTGTTGATGTGGGGGTCACGGCATCGGCTGGTGCAGGACGGCATGAGGAATTGTCGCGGCTTCTCGACCCGGGAACTCACCACCGAGCGTCTCGAGCAGGCCGCACGCTATCTGTTGGATCATCGGCCGGATATGTGCATGGGGCTGCCTTCCGCGCTCACGGCGCTCGCCGACCACGTACGCGCGCGCCATCCCGAGGCACCGCGCTCGCTCGTGCCGGTGGCCAAGGTCGGCGGCGAACAGGTCTTCCCGTTCCAGCGGGACTATCTCGCAACGCGCCTGGGGGCGCGTGTGGTGGAGTTCTACGGCTGCACCGAGGTCGGGCCGATCGCGGCGCAGTGCCCGCAAGGCTCGCTGCACATCATGTCCGACAATGTATACGTGGAAATCTGTCGTAACGACGAGCCGGTACGCGCCGGCGAATTCGGCGACATCGTGGTGACCGCGATGCGCAACCGGGCCATGCCGCTGATCCGTTGCAAGATCGGCGACAGTGGACGGATCTCTCCCGAACCCTGTCGCTGCGGGCGGCCCCAGCCGGTCCTCGCCGAACTCGTCGGACGCGCGGCCGACTTGCTCGTCGCCGCGGACGGCACCAAGGTGCATGGCTCGGTACTCGGTGCTGCGTTGCAGTCGCTGGTCGCGCAGCTGCCTGCCGGCGTCCTGCGACAGGTGCTGTTCCAGCAGCTCGATACGCTGCATTGGAAGATCCTGGTCGAAAGCGACGGCGCAGACGCCACGCTCGATGCCAGGCTCACCCAGCTGGTGCGCGGCACGTTCGGCGCACCCTGCCAAGTGCGCATCGAGCGGGTGGCCACGATCCCACGCGAGTCATCCGGAAAGTTCCGTTATTACCGTACTGCCGACAGACCCGACGCTCGTTCGCAAGACAGCCGTGCACGGCGTCGAGCGTCCTGACCGGGTGTCACCATCGAACTGTCGGGCAGTCCAGGCTGCGGCGTTCACTCCGCTGCGGGCGAGGCCACCGGCGCCGGGCGCCCCGCCGCATCGGCGAGGCGCGCGAGCAGGGACTCCAGATTGGTGTCGACGATCAAGGCCGCGCGGTGTCGCGGCCGCAGGAAACCGGCTTCGACCGCGCCGTCCAGAAAGGCGATGAGCGCATCATAGTAGCCTGCGAAGTTGAGCAGCCCGCAAGGCTTGTCGTGCAGGCGCAGCTGGGTCCAGGTCCAGGCCTCGAACAGCTCGTCCATGGTGCCGATGCCGCCGGGCAGCGTGATGAACGCATCGGCCAGCTCTCCCATCAGACGCTTGCGCTCGGCCATCGTGCCGACCACGTGCAGCTGCGTGAGCCCCGAGTGCCCGACTTCCCGATCGAGCAACATCTGCGGAATGACGCCGATCACCCGCCCGCCGGCCGCGAGCGCTGCATCGGCAGCGGCGCCCATCAGACCGACGCGCCCGCCGCCATAGACCAGGGTCGTTCCGCGCCGGGCGAGAAGCGTACCGAGCGTGCGCGCAAGCTCGACGAAAGCCGGACGATCGCCAGGGTTGGAGCCGCAGAACACGCACACCGAACGCATTGCCCGCATTCTACGCGTTGGCGCCGGTCCGCCGGAATGGGCTTTCCCACGGATTTCCGGGCTTGACAGTCGCTCGTGGCCGAGGGCGGCATTGCCGCGCCTCGTGCCCGGGCTGCGGCGGCTACAGCCGCAGGGTGCGCAGGAATGCCGCGGGATCCTCGCCGCGCTCGATGGCCTCGACCAGCGCCGAACCGACGATCACGCCATCCACGTGCGGCGCCAGGCGCTCCACTTGCTCGCGGCTGCGAATGCCGAACCCGGCGCAGACCGGCACGGGCGACACCTGGCGGACACGATCGAAATAGTCGAGCACTTCCTGCGGCACGGCGACGTTCTTACCGGTGGTGCCGGTCATCGTCACCGCGTACACGAAGCCCTCGGCGCCCGCGCACAACTTGGCCATGCGTTGCACCGGCGTCACGGGCGTGACGAACTGCACCAGCGCGAGCTGCCGCGCCGCGAGCGCCGCCCTCATGTCGGCGCATTCCTCGTAAGGCAGATCCGGCACGATCAGCCCGGCGACACCGGCCTCCGCCGCCGCCTGCGGGAGCTTCTCGACGCCGAACGCCAGCAGCGGATTGAGGTAGCTCATGAGCAGCAGCGGCGCGCCGGACGCCTCCTGCCTGAAGGATGCGAGCTCCTCGAGAATCCACCTGAGCGACACGCCTTGTTCGAGCGCAACGCGGCTCGAACGTTGAATGGTGGTGCCGTCGGCCATGGGATCGGAGAACGGCACACCGATCTCCACCACGTCGACCGCCGAGGCGACCGCGGCGAGCTGCTCGCGGAAACCTGCCCGGGTGGGAAACCCGGCGGTGATGTAGGCCACGAGGGCGGGACGGCCAGCGGCCTTCGCGGCGCGGATGGCCGCGCTGATCGAATCGTGCGCCATCAAAGTTGCCCCTTCAACAAGGTACGCTGCAGGGTCGGCATGTCCTTGTCCCCGCGGCCCGACAGCCCGACCAGAATGCGCTTGCCGGGCTGTGCCTGCGCGAGACGCTTGGCGCCCGCCAGCGCATGCGACGACTCGATGGCCGGCAGGATGCCTTCGGCCGCACAACACTCCGCGAGCGCGGCGAGCGCCTCGTCGTCGCCGACGGCCTCGTAACGCACGCGTCCCGCCGTCATCAGCAACGCATGCTCGGGACCGACGCCGGGATAGTCCAGCCCCGCGGAAACGGAATGCGTCTCCTGGATCTGCCCGTCGGCATCCTGCAGCAGCAGCGAATAGCAGCCTTGCAGCACCCCGGGCGTGCCATAGGAGAGCGACGCCGCGTTCTGCCCGAGACCGCTCCCCTGCCCGCCGGCCTCGAGCCCGAGCAGCTCGACCTCGCGATCCTTCACGAAGGCATGAAACAGACCGATCGCATTCGAGCCGCCGCCCACGCAGGCAACCGCTGCGTCGGGCAGCCGGCCGGTCTGGGCGAGCATCTGCTCGCGAGCCTCGCGGCCGATCACCGCTTGCAGCTCGCGCACGATGTAGGGATAGGGGTGGGGGCCGATGGCCGAGCCAAGACAGTAATAAGTGCCGTCCGGATCGGACACCCAGTCGCGCAGCGCTTCATCGACGGCCGCACGCAGCGTGCGATCGCCGCTGGTGACCGGCATCACGGTCGCGCCCAGCAGCTTCATGCGTCCCACGTTGGGCGCCTGGCGCTCCATGTCCACGGCGCCCATGTACACCGTGCAAGGCATGCCGAGGCGTGCGCAGGCGGCTGCCGTCGCGACGCCATGCTGACCGGCGCCGGTCTCGGCAATGACGCGCTTGGCGCCCAGCTTCTTCGCAAGCAGCACCTGGCCCACCGAGTTGTTGATCTTGTGTGCGCCCGTATGCGCGAGATCCTCGCGTTTGAGCCAGATCTCCGCCCCCCAGCGTCGCGAAAGTCCGCGCGCATGCGTCAGCGGCGTCGGCCGACCGACCCAGCCGGCGAGTTCCGCATGGAAGGCTTCGAGAAACGCCGGATCACGCAGGTAGCGATCCACGCCCGCCTGCAGACGATCGAGCGCCGGCACCAGCGTTTCCGGCACGTAGCGTCCCCCGAATGGACCGAAGCGCCCCTGCGCATCGGGATACGCATCCTTCATCAGGTTCGCGAGCAGCGTCTCCTTGTCGGGCGCTTGCGGTTCTAGTTTCATGTCGAATCTCGGTTGGCCAATCTCATTGAACGTCTCGTCGCCGGGGTGCGGCGCCATGTCGCTGCCGCGGGGCAAGCACCGTCTGTCAGCCTGCCATCAGGCTCCCGGCCGCAGCACGCGCGGCGTGCACGAATTGCCGGATCCTCTCGGGATCCTTCACACCCGGTGCGCGTTCCACGCCGCTGCTCACGTCGACGCCGAAGGGGCCGACTGCCGCAATGGCCGCGGCGACGTTCTGCGGGCTGAGGCCCCCGGCGAGAATCAGCTGCGTCCGTTGCGCGAGCTGCGCAGCCCGCACCCAATCGGTGGTTTCCCCGCGCCCGCTCACCGGGCCCTCGAACAACAGGCGCGGCGGAATCTGCGCGGGCACGGCGCGCCCGGCACGCAGCACGGGATGCACCCGCAGCGTCCC
Organism: Pseudomonadota bacterium; assembly: GCA_003242495.1. Taxonomy (GTDB): domain Bacteria; phylum Pseudomonadota; class Gammaproteobacteria; order Steroidobacterales; family Steroidobacteraceae; genus Steroidobacter. The sequence goes on from QGUO01000135.1 coordinate 5,613, forward strand.
GGGAACGATCAGGCCGGCGAGGTCCTCGATGTCGGTTTGCAGCACGTCCGGGCACAGGACGTCGCAGAGCTCGTCGATCAGGGACTGGGGCGGATGCAGGGTCACCGCCACGCGCTGCACGTGGGGCGGAACCCGGCGCGCGAGCTCGGCGGCTCGCTGCGGCGTGATCCGACGCGGCGAGGACGCGAACACGAACCCGATCGCATCCGCACCGGCCTCCACGGCCGCCTCGACGCCGACCTCCTCGGTGAGGCCACAGATCTTGACCCACAGGGCAGGTGCGTTCCCGGTCACTCTTCGCTCGAGCCCAGCAGTACGTTCGTGGAGCGCGTCGCGAGCGCCCGCTCGCGGCCGGCGGCCAGCATGTCGCCGAGCAGCTTGCGCGGATCGGAGGTGCTCATGAGGGTGGTGCCGATCAACGCCATGTCGTATCCGTAGCCGACGACGGTACGCACGTCGTCCACCGAGCTCACGCCGCTTTCGGCGACGCGCGGCCGTCCCTCCGGCAATTCCTGCGCCAATTCCCGCAGGCGCGACAGCTCCACCGTGAGCTTGTCGAGATCGCGGCAATTCAAACCGACGAGCACCTGTTCGTCGTGATGCTTGCGTGCGGCGAGCACCTCGTGCACGACCTGCAGATCGGCGGCGTCGAACGCCTCCAACAACACGAACATCTTGAGCATGGCCGCGCAGTCGAGCAACTCCGCGATGTGACAGCGCTCGAGCATGCGCACGATCACCAGCACGCCGCCGGCGCCCGCCGCACGAGCCTCCATCACCTGGTAGGGATCGACCAGGAAGTCCTTGCGCATCGTCGGCACACCCAGCGGAGCGAGCACGGTGGCGGCGCGCGCCAGGTGCTCGAGATCGCCTCCGAAGCGCGTCGGCTCGGTCAACACCGAGACGGCGGCGGCACCACCCTGCGCGTACGCAAGCACGCGCTCCTCGATGCCGGCCATGCCGCCGGCGGTCTGGGCCGACAGGTCGCCGGCCGAGGGCGAGTGCAGCTTGCATTCGGCGATGATGTCGAAACCTTCGGGGCTGAGCTTGAGCGGCGGCGGCGGCGGTGCATCCGTCGCACGACTCCACAAGGCTTTTTCCGATTCCCGGGCACGCGCCTGCTCGAGCCGGGCAAGGCTCGATTGGGCCATGGCTGCCAGTAATCCGCTCATGATCAGACGCCCCCCGGACGCCCGCCCGGGCGCCTCATTGCAATGACCGGGCCGCTCAGTGGAGCCTGCACGGTCGCGATATCGATCTTCCTGGTGCCGACGGTGTTCACTGTACGCTTTCCGCAGGCTCGGGCTCGGCACGTGAGCCGAACGCCCGGAGCTTTTCGAGAACGGCGCCACCGCGTCCCGCATCGAGCGCCTCGGCGGCCATGGCGGCCGCGGCGCGCGGGGACTGCGCCTCGCCGAGCAATTCCAGCACCAGCGCGGCCTGCAGCACGATCGCATGCCGGTGCGCGCCGCGCTCACGTCCCTCCAGCACCGCACGCAGATGCTGAGCATTGTAGGCCGCATCGCCCCCGCGCAGCTCTTCCGGCGTGCAACGCGGCAGCCCGAACTCCTCCGCGGTGCGTGTGGCCCGCGTCACCTTGCCGGGACGCACATCGAACAGGGTAAAGGGCCCGACCGGCGTCGCCTCGTCCCAACCCGGATCGCCGTGCACGACATAGGCGCGCTCGATATCCATGCCGGCCAGCGTCTCGGCCATCAAAGCAGCAATGTCGAGGTGATAGGCGCCGATCACATGGAACGGCGGCTCGGCCGGATTGCACAGGGGGCCCAGGACGTTGAACACGGTGCGCACCCCGAGCGCCTGGCGGATCGGCATGACCGCTTTCATCGCCGGGTGGTAGTAGGGCGCGAACAGGAAGGTGAAGTTGGTGGCGGCCAGGCATGCGCCCGCCGCGCGCTCATCGAGCGGCAGATCGAGGCCGAGCGCGCGCACCACGTCGGCGCTGCCGCTGCGACTGGAAACCGAGCTGGTGCCGTGCTTGGCCACGCGCAGGCCCATGGCGGCGACCAGCAGCGCTGCGCCGGTGGAGAGATTGAAGCTGCCCGAGCCGTCACCGCCGGTGCCGACCATGTCGATGAGCGGCGTGCCCGCCGGCAGCTCCGGGCGCCGCGCGAGCTTGCGCATGCTGAGCGCGAAGCCGCGTAGCTCATCGGCGGTGATCCCCTTGGCGCGCAGTGCCGCGAGCAGCGCACCGGCCATGGCCGGCGCAATGTCGGCGTCGGTGAGCGCGATCAACAGGTCGGCAGCCTCCTCCTCCGTCAAGTTGCGGCGGTCGAGCAACCGATCGAGCGTAGCGCGCAGCGCAGTCATGCGGCCTTCTCCTCGCGCTTGCCCGAGCGCAGCTTCAGGAAGTTGCCCATGAGCAACGGTCCATCAGGCGTGAGCACGCTTTCGGGGTGGAACTGCACGCCTTCGATGGCGAGCGAGCGGTGGCGCACCGCCATGATCTCGCCTTCGTCGGTGCGCGCGCACACCTCGAGCGTCGCGGGCAGCGACTCGGGCTGGACGATGAGGGAGTGGTAGCGGCCTGCCGCAAACGGCTGCGGCAGGCCGTGCAGGATCGAGCGGTCGTCATGATGCACGTTCGAGGTCTTGCCGTGCATGAGGCGCTGCGCCCGCACGACCTTGCCGCCGAACACCTCGACCAGTGACTGATGCCCGAGGCACACGCCGAGGATCGGGATCTCGCCGGCGAAGGCCTCGATCATGCGCATGGAGACACCCGCATCCTGCGGCGTACCCGGCCCGGGCGAGATGCACAGATGGGACGGCTCCAGCGCGCGCGCCTGCTCCACATCGATGCGGTC
>QGUO01000136.1 GCA_003242495.1 Pseudomonadota bacterium
ATGCCACCCACCAGGACCAGGAACCAGCCGCGATGCCGCGTGGGCATGATTTCCGCGAGCAGCGCGTAGGCCACCGGCAACATCCCGCCGGCGGCCAGCCCCATCATCAGGCACATGATCACGTTCCACCAGAAGTCCGGCATGGCGCCGCAGATGGAGGTGCCGATGAACATCACGGAGGACAGCAGGATCGAGGCGCGGCGACCATAAAGATCCGCGAGGGCGCCCCAGACGAACGAGCCGATCACGGTCCCGGCGAGCGCCGCGAGCGGCAGCCACGCCACGCGCTGCGCATCGACGCCGTATTCCTCGCGCATGCCCGGCGTGACGAATCCCAGGCTCGCCGGCTTCATGATGTCGATGATGAGCGCCAAGCCGAGCAGCGCCGCGATGCCCCAATGCGCCCGGGTGAGCGGCGCATCCTCGGGCGGCGCGATGGGCTCCACGACGCGGGTCGTGGCGGCCGGCGCCTTCGGCAGCAAGCCGTAGCCGGTCAGGACGATGCCCACGACGATCAGCGCCATGCCCCAAAGCATGCCGGCATCCATGGGCATGCCCGCGAGCACGTAATTGGTATGCCGCCCCATCAGGAACATGGGCAGGTGCAGCACGACCCCGAGCGTGACCACGGCGCAGCCGAGCCAGAAAACCAGCGCCCGGCGCAGGTCGGCGAAATGAATGACTGGCGTCATGACTCCGGGATCGCTCGCACCGTCCCCATCCGCCGCAGATCGGCGCCTGGTGTTGGAAGATCGTGTCCGGTTTTATTCGTTCTGGACGCCAGGACATCGTCGCAGAAAGCCGCGGGGCGCACCAGCCTCTTGCGGGGGCCAGGTCACGTCATCGCTGCCGGACGGTTGGATGCGACCGCTGCAAACGTTTCCCCCTGGTCCCGGACCGGGAGTCGGACCTTGCATGAAGCATCGGGTTGCAGGCGCCTCACCTCGCGCTCGTCGAGAGAGCGCCAGACCACGCTCACATGCGCAGTCGCTGCCTCGCTGGGCTTGGCTTGCGGCCAGAAGTGCGGAGCATCGCATCGATGTCGCCCCACTCACTGTCGGAGCGTGAGGCAGAGGCTCGGATGATGCCATTCGACGCGCCAACGAACGCCGCCGGGCCGCGCCGAACACTTCAGCGTACGCTCACACGTTGAACCGGAAGTGCATCACGTCGCCCTCCTGGACGACATATTCCTTGCCTTCCAGGCGCAGCTTGCCGGCTTCCTTCGCACCCTGCTCGCCCTTACAGGCGATGAAGTCCTCATAGCTGATGACTTCGGCGCGAATGAACCCCTTCTCGAAATCGCTGTGGATCACGCCGGCTGCCTGGGGCGCGGTGGCGCCGATGCGCACCGTCCAGGCGCGCACCTCCTTTTCGCCCACCGTGAAATAGGTTTGCAGGCCGAGCAGCGCATAGGCCGCGCGGATGACGCGGTTCAGGCCCGGCTCCTCCAGCCCCAGGTCCTTCAGGAACTCGGCGCGGTCACTCTCCTCGAGCTGGGCGATCTCCGCCTCGATGGCCGCGCAAACCGGCACCACCTGGGCATCCTCGGTCGCGGCGAGCTGCCGCACGGCGTCGAGGTGTGGATTGTCCGTAAAGCCGTTCTCGGCGACGTTCGCGACGTACATGAGCGGCTTGAGCGTGATCAGGTGCAGCTCGTGCAGCGCGCGCTTCTCTTCCGGATCACGGATCAACGAGCGCGCGGGCTGGCCGCTGTCGAGGTGGTCGCGCAGGCGCTTGAGCAGGTCCCGCTGGCGAATCGCATCCTTGTCGCCCGCCTTGGCGGCCTTCTCGGCACGCTGCAGACCGCGTTCCACGGTATCGAGATCGGCGAGCGCCAGCTCGGTATTGATGATCTCGATGTCCTCCAGTGGACGGATGCGCCCGGCCACGTGCACCACGTCATCGTCCTCGAAGCAGCGCACCACGTGGGCGATGGCGTCCGTCTCGCGGATGTGCGCCAGGAACTGGTTGCCCAGGCCCTCGCCCTTGGAGGCGCCGGCCACCAGGCCGGCGATGTCGACGAACTCGACGGTCGCCGGCAGCACGCGCTGCGGCTTGGCGATGGCGGCGAGCGCCTCGAGCCGCGGATCCGGCACCGGCACGACCCCGACGTTCGGATCGATGGTGCAGAACGGATAGTTCTCCGCCGCGATCTGCGCGCGCGTGAGCGCATTGAAGAGCGTCGACTTGCCGACGTTCGGCAGGCCGACGATACCGCATTTGATGCCCATTACCTCTTCCCGTGCAGGCCGTTCATCGCCTTCTCGGCGCCCTGGGTGAGAAACACCTCGAGGGCATCGAGCGAGCGGGCGACGGCCTCAAGAATCTCGTTCTGTTCGGCTTCGGGTGCGCGGCGCAGGACGTAATCCAGCACCTGCGACTTGTCGCCGGGATGGCCGATGCCCAGCCGCAGGCGCCAGAAATCCGGACCGATGTGCGTGATCGTGTCGCGCAGGCCGTTGTGGCCGCCGGCACCGCCGCCGAACTTGAGGCGCGCCTCCCCGACCGGCAAGTCGAGCTCGTCGTGCACGACCATCACCTGCGCGGTCTCAACCTTCAGATAATCGGTGAGCGCGCGAATCGCCAGCCCGCTGCGATTCATGTAGGTCATCGGCTTGAGGAGCGTGAGGTCCTCGCCGGCAAAGGTCACCCGGCTGATCTCGCCATGGAAGTGCGTATGGCTGCGATAGCGCGCGCCGAGGCGTGCAGCGAGCGCATCGACGAACCAGAACCCCGCGTTGTGGCGCGTGAGGCGATGTTCGGGCCCCGGGTTACCGAGGCCAACGATGATCCTGAGCGGCGTACCGGGCATGGCAGATCAATAGCGAGGGCCGCTCACGGACGTCCCACGGACACCCATGAGCGGCCCTTGGTGGCCGATTACTTCTTGGCAGCGGCGTCGCCGGCAGGCGCAGCGGCTGCCGCCTCGGCGGACGCCTCGGTCTCCTCGGCGGCGGCGGCGGCGCGCGGATGGTGGATGGACACCACCGCCTCGTCGTGCCCGTGCACGAGGTCGACCAGTTCCACACCCTCGGGCAGCGGAATGTCGGAGAGGCGCTTCATCTGGTTGATCTCCATCTCCGACAGATCGACCACCAGGTGTTCCGGCAGATCCTTCGGCAGACAGGACACCTCGACCTCGCTCAACATGCGCGACACCACGCCGGCCTGGGCCTTCACACCCGGAGCGACGTTCTCGCCGACGAAATGCAGCGGGACCCGCATGCGGATCTTCTGGTCCTCCAGCACGCGCTGCAGGTCGATGTGCAGGATCTGGTTCCTGGCGGGATGACGCTGCACGTCCTTGAGAATGGCGCGCTGGGTCTCGCCGTTCACCTTCAGCGAAATGATGGTCGTATAGAAGCGCTCATCTACCAGCAGCGTCAGCAGGTTCTGCTGATCGAGGATGAGCATGCGCGGGGGCTCGTTCCCGCCATAGAGGATCGCCGGCACCTTGCCGGCACGGCGCAGGCGGCGGCTCGCACCCTTCCCCTGCACGCCGTCCCGCGGGTCGGCGACGAGTTCGAACGAGGTTTTCATCGATAGGCTCCGATTACGTCAAACATCCGGGGCCGATCGCTCGCGACCAAGCGCACCGGCCCCACCCGAACGAACCGCGCCTGCGCGGCTCGCCTCAATTCCGATGAATCAATCTATGTAGAGCGAGCTCACGCTCTCCTCGTCCCGGATCCGGCGCATGGTCTCGGCCAGCAGGCCGGCAACCGAGAGCTGGCGAATCTTCGGGCTGTTGCGCGCCGCCTCGCGCAGCGGAATCGTGTCGGTCACCACCAGCTCGTCCAGTTCCGAGTTGTGGATGCGGTCGAGCGCCGGGCCGGACAGTACGGCGTGCGTGATGTACGCCAGCACGCGCTTGGCGCCGGCTTGCTTGAGCGCCGCGGCGGCATGACACAGGGTACCGGCCGTATCGACCAAGTCGTCGACCAGCACGCAGGTCTTGCCGGCGACCTCGCCGATGATGTTCATCACCTCGGACTCGTTGGCGCGCTGACGGCGTTTGTCGATGATGGCGAGCTCGGCGTCGTCGAGCCGCCGGGCGAGCGCGCGCGCACGCACCACGCCACCGACGTCCGGAGACACGATGATCAGGTTTTCGTATTTCTGTCGCCAGACGTCGCCGAGCAGCACCGGCGAGGCGTACACGTTGTCCACCGGGATGTCGAAGAAGCCCTGGATCTGGTCGGCGTGCAGATCCACCGTCAGGAGCCGGTCGACCCCGGCGCTCGCGATCATGTTGGCCACCAGCTTGGCGGTGATGGGCACCCGCGAGCCGCGCTGGCGGCGGTCCTGACGCGCATACCCGAAGTACGGCACGACGGCGGTGATCCGCTCGGCGGAGGAGCGCCGGAACGCATCGACCATCACCAGCAGCTCCATGAGGGTCTCGTTGGTCGGCGGGCAGGTCGGCTGCACGATGAAAACATCGCGCCCGCGTACGTTCTCGAGCAGTTCGACGGTCACTTCGCCGTCGGCGAAGCGCCCGACCGTGGCCCGCCCGAGCGGCACCATCAGGTGTCGGGCGATGTCATTGGCAAGCTGCGGGTTGGCGTTCCCCGCGAACACTGCCATCGTCGAACGATCCATCTGGAGCTCCAGTGCTGAGGCCCTGCTATCAGGCTCAATAGAAGTTGGCTGGGGCGGAAGGATTCGAACCTCCGAATGGCGGGATCAAAACCCGCTGCCTTACCACTTGGCTACGCCCCAATATCGAATGTGACCGGGCCGCCTCGAGCATCCGAGACGAGGCGCCCTCATGGCTCCGCGGCGAGCCGCTCCATGAGCGGCGAGCCGTTGCGCCCCCGCGCCGCGAACCCGCGCCAGGGCCAGGGCACCTGTCCGACCACCGCCTCGGCCGCGGGCCGATCCGGCACGGCGACGAATACGCAGGCACCGGTGCCAGTCAGCTTCGCCTCACCGAATTTCCCAAGCCAATCAAGGGCTTCAGCGATCTCTGGATAGCGCCCGCAGACGGTGCGGACGCAATCGTTTCGGCCGCCCGCCGCGAGAAAGTCGCGTATTGTCGTGACGGGGGAATTGCGTGTCAATTCAGGCGCCTGAAAGATCTCAGCCGTGCTCACCGCGGCCACGGGCTTGACCACGACGTACCAGGGCTCGGGAAAGTTGCATGGTGTCAGGATCTCCCCCACGCCTTCGGCCCAGGCGGCGCGCCCGCGCACGAACAGCGGGACGTCCGCCCCGAGCTTCAGCCCGAGCGCGGCCAGCGCCTCGACATCGAGCCCTGCGTCCCACAGGCGGTTCAGGGCCACCAGCACGGTCGCCGCGTCGGAGCTCCCCCCGCCGAGCCCTGCCTGCAGGGGAATGCGCTTGGTCGTGCGGATCGCCACCCCCGGAAGCTCACCTCGCGTCGCGCGCACCTGCGCGGCAAGCAGCCGTGCCGCCCGGATGGTCAGATCCGCCTCCGCCGCGACGTGCTCGGGCCCACCGAGCCGCTCGATGACGCCCGCGGGCCGCTGGAAGAATGCCAGCTCGTCGGCCAGGTCGATGAACTGCATGGCGGTCTGCAGCAGGTGATACCCGTCTGCACGGCGGCCGACGATGTGCAGGCACAAATTCAGCTTGGCCGGGGCCGGCCAGGGCGCGGGCGTGCCGAGCGGCTCGCCCGGCGCGTCGTTCGACACGGCGGTCATTGTCCGAGCCGCCAACGGTCGACGACGATGCGTACGCGCGCCGCGCCGCTGGTCGCACGCAGCCGCACCGGCACCCGGGCGCCGGGGTCGGAGGAGAATGCCTGGTAATCGATGCGCCAGCCGGCCTGCTCCAGCGAGGCGCCGTGCCCGGTCTCCTCGCGCCAGTGGTGCTCGCCGGGCGCGGGCAGCCCCAGCATCCAGTAACGCAGGCTGCTCGCGGGCACCGGCGCCCCCAGCCGGGCTTCCATCTCGGCCCAGGCCGCCTCGGATTCCAGGACCTGTCCGTCGCTGGTCTCCAGGCGGATGACGGGATCATCCGGCGTCCCGTGCACTTCCAGACGCACGCTGCCGATGCCCACCGGCCCGCGGATCTGCACCTGGGCGCGGTCGCCGCGCTGCAGCCACTCGAACGAGCCGGAACCGCCGCCTTGGGGCCCGGATACCCCCAGGCGGCCGCGCGCCTGCCAGCGATCGAGCTCGCTCAGGTCTTCGGGCAGCGGCTGGATCGGCGGCGGGACGGTCTTGCACGCGGCGCCGAGCACGCACACCAGCAGAACGGCCAGTACGCGCAGCATCGCGGCCTACCGCGGCGCGGCCTCCCTCATGCGCTGCCGGAGCTTCTCGTTGTCGGGGTAGCGCAGGGCGGCGGCCTGCAGCACCTGCTTGGCTTCATCCCTGCGGCCGAGTGCGAGCAGCACCTCGCCGATGTGCAGCTCGACCTCCGGATCGGTGATGCGCGCCCGGGCGCGCTCCAGGTATTGAAGCGCTTCCTCGTGCTGGCCGAGCCGGTGCTTGGCCCAGCCCATACTGTCGAGCACGGCGCCGCTGTCGGGCGTCTGCTCGAGGGCGGCCTCGATCAACTCGAAGCCTTCCCGGTGGTGCCGGGTGCGATCCACGAGCGTATAGCCCAGGGCGTTCAGCACGACCGGGTCCGCGGGCCGCTCGGCGTACATGGCACGCAACTCGTCGACGGCATCGTCCACCCGGTCATCCGCCTCGAGCTGGAATACCCGCGCGTAGCGTAGGTCGATGGCGTCCGGATATTCATCGATCGCCGTATCGAGCAGGGCGAGCGCGCCGTCGCGATCACCGGCCGCGGCCAGCAGATTGGCGCGCGCGGCCAGCGCTTCGATGGTGTACTGCGGGCGCGCGGCGGCGAACTCCTCGAGATGCTTCAGGCCCGCCTCCAGGCCCTGTTGCTCCACCATGATGCGCGCGGCACGGACCTGCGCGGCCATGACCATCTCGCCGCCGTTCACCCGCGAATAGCTCTGCAGGGCCTCCGGCCACTGTTCCCGCAGCTCGGCAATGGCGCCGAGATAGAACAGCGAGTCGTAGACGAACCAGCCGCTGGACAGGAGGTTGCGGTAGCGACGCGCGGCGGAATCGTGATCGCCCATCTGGAACTCGATGTCGGCCAGCGCCCGTTCGGCCACGCTCGCGACTTTTTCGTCGCTGTTCGCCACCTCGTCGAGCTCCGCCCGCCCCGCCTCCTCCTGGCCGGCCTGCAGGAGCAGCAGGCCGTATTCCAGCCGGTAGGACGCCTGGTCCTCCTGGTCGAGCACGCTGCGGGCGGTGGCCAGGGCCTCCTCGGTCTGCCCGTGCAACATCTGCAAACGCGCCAGCAGCAGCCCGGCGGGCGCCCAGTACTGCCCGAGCTCGCGGGCACGCTCGGCGTGCCGGAGCGCGAGTGCAAAGTTCTCCGACTGCAGCGCCGCCTGCGCCAAGGCGTAGTGCGCTTCGGTAAGATTGTCGTATTTTGGGATCAGCGCCTGGAGCACCGCCGTGGTGGCCGCCTCCGAGCCGCTGTCGTCGAGCTGCGAGAGCAGCGCCAAAAAGCCGCTCTGGGGATTGATGAAGGCGGTGTTGAGCAGGGCGTCGATATGCTGGGCGGCCGCGTCGATGCGATACAGTCGCAGGGCCGCGAACGCAGCAAACCGGCGCGCCTCCTCGCTGGTGTGGTTGAGGCCTAGCCAGCGGTCCGCGGCAGCGGCGACCTGGGTCCATTGATGGTGCTCGTAGGCCACGCGGGCCGCCTGCTCGGCGAGCGCCTCGTCCTCGGCGAGCTGCGCCGCGCGGACATACGCCTCGGCGGCCTCCCGGTAGCGCCCGCGTTGCAGCGCCACCTCCGCGCCCAGGACCAGGGCGTTCGGATCCGAGGGCAGCGGCTCGGCGCCCGTTTTCTGGGGCCCGCTACCGGCGCAACCCGCGGTCAGGACGCCGGCGAGGATCAGGGCCGGGAGTCCCCCGGCGGCGGTTACGTTGTGGAAGCGCATCGTGGCCCCACTATAGCAGCGCCGAGCTGGCCCCGGCAGCTGATCGACGAAGTGATTTGGGCGGATCGGGGCAAGTCATGCTCACGCAAGTTTGCTTGTCTTTGCCGGGCACCTTCCCGGACAATCGCGGCCGGTTCGCGACAGCATCTGGCATGGCATTTCTCGTCATCGGAATCAATCACCGCACTGCCCCCGTCCACATCCGTGAGAAGGTCGTATTCGCGGGCGAGGATCTGCCGGAGGCATTGCGAGGATTGACCGCGACCGCGGGCGTGCGCGAAGCCGTCATCGTCTCGACCTGCAACCGCACCGAGCTGTACTGTTTCACGGACCCGGACGGCCTGACCCACGAAACGGCGGGCGCGGACGGCGGCCCGCCGCTGACCGAGTGGCTCGTCCACTGGCACGGGCTGGCCGGGCACGAGGTCGATCTGCGGCCCGCGCTGTACCGGCTCGAGGGCGAGGCGGCCGTGCGGCACGTCTTCTCGGTGGC
>QGUO01000572.1 GCA_003242495.1 Pseudomonadota bacterium
GACCACGCTCGCCAACATCATCGCCAACGAGCTCGGCGTGAACCTCAAGCAGACCTCCGGCCCGGTGATCGAGCGCGCCGGCGACCTGGCAGCGCTGCTGACCAACCTGCAGCCCAACGATGTGCTGTTCGTCGACGAGATCCATCGCCTGAGCCCGGCCGTGGAGGAAATCCTCTATCCGGCGATGGAGGATTTCCAGCTGGACATCATGATCGGCGAAGGGCCGGGGGCGCGCTCCATCAAGCTCGACCTGCCGCCGTTCACCCTGGTCGGCGCGACCACGCGCGCCGGGCTGCTCACGTCACCGCTGCGCGATCGCTTCGGCATCGTGCAGCGCCTGGAGTTCTACGAGAAGGCCGAGCTCGAGCGCATCGTGAGCCGCTCGGCCGCCATACTCGGCGTGGCCGCCGATGCGCAAGGCGCCGCGCGCATTGCCGAGCGTTCGCGGGGCACGCCGCGCATCGCCAATCGCCTGCTGCGCCGGGTGCGCGATTACGCGGAAGTGAAGGCCGGCGGCCGCATCACCGACGAGGTGGCGCGCGCCGCCCTCGACCTGCTCGACGTCGATCCGCTCGGCTTCGATCTCATGGACCGCAAGCTGTTGCTGACCGTGATCGAGAAGTTCGACGGCGGGCCGGTGGGCGTGGAAAGCCTGGCGGCCGCGCTCGGCGAGGAGCGCGGTACCATCGAGGACGTGATCGAGCCGTATCTCATCCAGCAGGGCTTTCTCATGCGCACGGCCCGCGGGCGGATGGCCACACGGAACGCTTATCGGCATTTCGGGCTCAAAGGAGGCGCCGAGGGCGCGCAGGGCGCCGCGGAGGACGCCGGACCCGAGCGCACTGCGATGGGACGCGGCGCCAGCCTGGAGTTGTTCGATAAGTGAGTCCCTTCATCTGGCCCGTCAGGGTGTATTACGAAGACACGGATGCCGGCGGCGTCGTGTATTACGCGAATTACCTGAAGTTCATGGAGCGCGCGCGCACCGAGTGGCTGCGTTCCCTGGGCATCGAGCAGGAGCCGCTGCTGCGCGAGGACAACGTGATGTTCGTGGTCGCCGACATGGAGGCGAAGTTCCGCCGACCCGCGCGTTTCGGCGAGTTGCTGGAGGTCACCAGTGAAGTGGCCGAGTCGCGTCGCGCCTCCATCACATTCGCCCAGGAAATCTGGCGCGGCGGGGCCGGTGCGGGCGAGTTGTTGCTCAGCGGCCGCGTGCGCGTGGCCTGTCTGGATGCGCGCACGTTCCGGCCGCGGTCGTTGCCGGATCGGCTCGCACCCGAGTGCCTGTCGCAGGTGGACCGAGCGGAGAGATTGTTGCGGGAGACCCCCTGAATGAACGGTGAGTTGTCCGTCATCGAGCTGGTGCTCAATGCCAGCCTGATCGTGCAGATTGTCATGGGGCTGCTGTTGCTCGCCTCGATCGCCTCCTGGGCGATCATGCTGCGCAAGCGCTCGGAGCTGCGCCAGGCGCACGTGGAGGCGGATCGCTTCGAGGATCTGTTCTGGTCGGGCGGCGATTTGACGGCGATGTTTCGCGCCATCGATCAAAGCCGGCGCGTCACACGCGGCATGGAGAGCATCTTCGAGTCCGGCTTTCGCGAGTTCACGCGCATGCGCCAGCAAGGTGCGCACACGGCGCAGATCGTCGAGGGCGCGCGTCGCGCGATGAAAGTGGCGCTGCTCAAGGAGACCGACCGGCTCGAGCACAGCCTGTCGACGCTCGCGACGGTGGGCTCGACCAGCCCCTACGTGGGTCTGTTCGGCACCGTGTGGGGCATCATGAATGCCTTCCATGGGCTGGGCAACGTGCAACAGGCCACCCTCGCCATGGTGGCGCCGGGCATCACCGAAGCGCTGATCGCCACCGCCATGGGCCTGTTCGCCGCCATTCCCGCGGTGATCGCCTACAACCGCTACGCCGACCAGGTCAGCCGCATCGAGGTGCGTTACGACACCTTCCTCGAGGAGCTGTCCACCATTCTGCAGCGTCATGCCGGCGGCAAATCCGCCCTCAGCGGCGCCGCGGAGGCGCACGCATGAGCGCCAGCCTGTCGAATGGCCGCGGCCGCCGCCGCATGATGGCGGAAATGAACGTCGTGCCCTATATCGACGTGATGCTGGTGCTGCTCATCATCTTCATGGTGACCGCGCCGCTGCTGACCCAGGGCATCGAGGTCGAGCTGCCCAAGGCCGGCGCCGAACCGCTGCCGGAGGAGCTGCTG
>QGUO01000573.1 GCA_003242495.1 Pseudomonadota bacterium
GTGTGATCACCCCGTGGGTGAGGTCGTACTCGATCGTGCCGGCGCGGCCGCGCACGGGTCGTTCCATTTCGCCGCGCTCGCTCGCGCGCTGGACGAACTCAGCGGGACTGCCCGTGACCCGTGCGTCGGCGAGTCGCCCGTCGATCACGACCGCGGTGGCCGCGTCGGAGCGCAGGTCGACCTCCGGCGTCTCGATATGCACATTGCGCTCGAAGGTCCAGCGGCTGCGGTCCGACTGGGGATCGCGGATGATGGCCTCATCGGCGGCCAGCGACATCTCGCCCTGTGCGACCCGCACGTTGCCGCGCAGCACGTGCACGTCGTTGCTCAGGTCGGCCTCGCCCTCGTCAGAGCTGTAGACGATGGCGTCACGCGGCGCGGACGCGGCCGGCTCCGCGGGCGGTGCGCCCAGGCAAGCCAGCATGGCCAGCACCAGGCAGGTGGGCAGGCGGCGCCTAGCGCTCGAGGCTGCCATTCACGGACTCCCATTTGATCTTGCGGGTGGCGAGGTCTGCCTGAAATGCCGCGACCTTCATCACGTGGTTGCCGAAGCGCACCGAGACCGGCGCCGTGGTGGTGTAGGCGAGATGTCTCTCGGTGTCGATGGCGAGCGCTTCGGTCGCCAGCCCGGCGCCGGGAGGCGCCTGGGCGCCGGCGGGCTCGAGGCGCACGTTGCCGGTCAGCTCGAGCACGCTGGAATCCGGCGGCACGCGCCCGCGCTCGGCCGTGAGCGTCCAGGGCTCGTCCGGGATCTTCAGGTATTCGATGCGCACGTCGTGCGCGATGAAGCTGTCGTCGGGCTGCTGCTCGATGCGTTGCGCCACGAGGCGCATCCCCGGCAAACCGTCGGCCTGTGTTTCGGTGACGATGGCGTCCCGCAGGTAATAGCCGGGCCGCTCCGGGGGCGCCGTCTCGGCCATGTCGAGCCTGTCCCGTCCGACGAACACCCCATAGGTCATCACCAGCGCACCGAGAAAGGCCGCGATGGACACCCAGCGCCAGTTCATTCGGGCCCCCGCCGCCGGCCTTCGAGGATGAGGTCGCAGACTTCCCGGACCGCGCCCTGTCCGCCCGGCGCCTGGGTGATCCAGTGGGCGCGCGCCTTGACGCTGGCGTGTGCGTCGGCGACGGCGACCGCCAGGCGCACGACGTCGAACAGCGGCAAGTCGGCCGAGTCGTCTCCGACCGCGGCTACCGCCTGCGGCCCGAGGTTCAGGATCCCGAGCAGTTCCTGGAGCGCGGCGAGCTTGTTCTCAACGCCCTGACGGATCCAGGTGACGCCGAGCTCGCTCATGCGATGCTCGACGGCGCGCGACTCCCGGCCCGAGATCACCGCGACCTGCACGCCGGCGCGCTGCACCTGCACGATGCCGGCGCCGTCGCGCACGTGGAAACACTTCAGCTCCTCGCCGCGCGCCGAGAAAAACAGTCTCCCGTCGGTCAGCACGCCGTCCACATCGAGGACCAGCAGCCGCACGTCGGCGGCGCGTTCTGCAACCATATCCATGGGTCTACATGACTCCGGCGCGCATCAGGTCGTGCACGTTGAGCGCTCCGACGAGCACGTTGGTCTCGTCGACCACCAGCAAGGCGGTGATGCGGGCGGTTTCCATCAGGTGCACCGCTTCGGCGGCCAGCATGCCCGGTAACACCGTCTTCGGGCGGGGCGTCATCACGCTGGCCATGGTGACCGAGTGCAAATCGACCTGGCGATCGAGCGTGCGGCGCAGGTCGCCGTCGGTGAAGATGCCGAGCACGCGGCGCTCGGCGTCGACCACGGCCGTCATGCCCAGGCCCTTGCGACTCATCTCGAGCAGGCCGTCGCGCAAGATGGCCTCGGGCGCCACCATCGGCAGCTGCTCGCCGGTGCGCATCACGTCGGCCACGTGCAGCAACAGCTTGCGCCCCAGGCTGCCGCCCGGGTGCACGCGTGCGAAATCCTCCTCAGTGAAGCCACGCGCCTCGAGCACGGCGATCGCGAGCGCATCGCCCATGGCGAGCGTCGCGGTGGTGCTCGCGGTCGGCGCGAGGTTGAAGGGGCAGGCTTCCTCCGGAACGCTCACGTCGAGGACCGCCGCGGCGGCGCGGGCGAGCGTGGAGCGCACCTTGCCCGTCATGGCGATGAGCGGCACATCCATGCGCTTGATCACCGGGAGGATGCTGACCAGCTCGGCGGTCTCGCCGGAGTTGGAGATCGCCAGCACCACGTCC
>QGUO01000137.1 GCA_003242495.1 Pseudomonadota bacterium
CAACACCGACGAGGACGGCATACCCTGCCCGTTCAGCGGCTGCCTCTACAGCCGCCCCGCGGACCGCACCGATACGTTCACCAACGTGACGCCGAAGCTCGGCCTGACGTTCCTCGCCAACGACCACCTGGCGGTGTATGCATCGGTGGCGCGCGGCTACCGCGCACCGGACACCAGCGAGCTCTACCGGTTGCAGCGCCAGCAGTCGATCGCGGAGCTCGACTCCGAGCGGCTCGACAGCGTGGAGCTGGGCATGCGCGGTGACATCGGCGATCGCTTCAAGTATGCGATCGCGGCGTTCGACATGCGCAAGGACAATGTCATTTTCCGCGATGCCAACGCCTTCAACGTGAGCGACGGGCGCACCAAGCACCGCGGCCTGGAGTACGAGCTCAGCTGGATGGCGCTCGAGAACCTGCTGCTGAGCGCGGCAGGCACCTACGCCAAGCATGAGTACGACTTCGATCGCGAGATCGAGGGCGGCGAAGTCATCGTCGCCGGCCGCGAGGTGGACACGGCGCCGCGCCACATCCACACGGCTCGCGCCAGTTGGCGCTTCCTGCCTGCGGCGACCGCCGAGCTCGAGCTGATGTCCGTGGGCAGCTACTATCTCGATGCCTCCAACCAGCACGAGTACGAGGGTCACAACCTCCTCAACCTGCGTGTGGGCTGGGACGTCTCGCCCTCCTGGGGCGTCACGCTGCGGCTCAACAACGTGACCGATCGCGTCTATGCCGATCGCGCCGACTTCGCGTTCGGCAACTACCGGTACTTCCCGGGCAGGGATCGCACGCTGTTCGTGGAACTGCGCTACACGGGGATCTGATCGGCAGCGAGCGGGCCGGCGCCGCCGGCCCTGCCCGCTACGCGCGCTGCTCCCGTCAGGCGCGCCGGCTGCAGATCAATAGTCCATGCGCCGGCGACTGTCCTCGTACATCTTGATGAAGAAGCCGCGCAGCGCCGTCTCGGCGTCCTCGGCGGTCATGAGTCGTTGCTCGACCATGATCGCGGCCATGTCGCGCAGCGAACGCCGGCCGTCGATCAGCGACATGATGAAACCGTGGATGCGGGTGCTGAGCGCCGTGGCCTGAAAGGCCGGGGTGAGCGGCACGGGCTCGGTCCCGAGAGTGATCCACTCGGGCAGCGCCTCGAATGCCGGCGGCGCCGCGACCTGGCGCACCTTGTCCGCGGCGAAGGTCACCACCGATTCCACGCGCGCATGACGGCTGGCGGGCGAGCGCATATAGGGCAGCGAGGCCTCCCGGCGATGCCCGAGCGCGAAACCCGCGTCGCTCACCAGCTCCTCGACTTCCTCCAGGCTGTAACAAGCCGCCGCATCGGCCTGCGCGAACGCCAGCGACCCGAAGTTCACCCAGCGCCCGCCGGGGCGCAGCCAGCGATTGACCCTGGGCGCGAAGCGGGCGAAATCCTCGGCGATGATGTCGATGAACCAGGGCGTGATCACCGTGTCGAATGCTTCGGCCGCGAAGGGTGCGTGCAGCGCGTCCGCGAACACCAGATGAAAGCGCTCGCCGACCGGGCGTTCGGCGCTCAGTGTACGCAGCACGGCGTGCGCTTCCGCGGAGCGCGGCGCGATCGGAAACTCATAAAGCGCCAGTTTCTCGCCGGCCAGCACTTTGCGGGCGACCAGCAGGAGCAAGGGGTTGATGTCCGCGGCCACCGTGACCCGTGGCGCGCAGCGCAGGTGGATGTCGTACGCCAGCCGCCCGGCGCCCGCGCCGAGGATGAGCGTGCGGCCGGGCGGCCGCTCGCCCAACGCCGCCTCGACCTCGGCGCAGGACGCGGCGTTCTCCTCCGCGCCCCAGGCCCAGTCACGATGGATGTTGGCGTAGTAGGCCGCCAGGCCCTGGCTCTGGGGCAACCGGGTGCGCAGCGCCAGGTGTGTCTCACGCGCCGTGTGCACCTCCCTCACGAGAGGGGCCAGCAGCGCCTGCAGCCGGCGCGCCTGATCCTGGTAGGCCGCGGCCAGGAGCTTCAGCCGGGTCCGGGTGAGCGGCTTGAGATGCGGCTTGTCGAGCTCGGCGCGCATGCGCGCCGCCTCGGCGCCGAGGTGTTGCAGCAGGAACTCCAAGCGTAGCCGCCATTCGCTGGCGGCGGCGCCGGGCTCGGCAAACAGCCAAGGGATGTCCTCGACGCGCGGGAACTGCGCGGCACAGGCGGTGCACGCGAACGTCTCCCCGGCCTGCGCCAGCGGCGCCGCCTGGCATCGTGGACATTGCAGCAAATCGAGCAGATCGGTCACCGGTGTCTCCTCCCCCCAGGGAAGTTAGCACGGCAACACGGATTCGACGGCACCCTGGCGCGGCGGCATGGTGCGCAGCCGCTTCCCGCTCCTGCCGACGGGCCGCAGGCCGCCAGGCCAGCGCGCTCAGAGGGGATTGAAAGCGATCATATTGTCGAGGTTGCCGAGCCCATGCCCTGGGAAGCGGCTGGCAAACAGGTTTTGCTCGCCATGCAGCGCCATGTAGTTGAGCACCACGGTCTGCACCAGCAGGTTGACATTGTTCGCGGCCGGGCTCGAGGCGGTCTCGACGTCCCCGCTGCCGCGGAACCAGCCGAGCTGCTGACGACGCTCGAGCGGCCCGGCGGCGCCCGTGTAGAGCTGCGGACGTCCCCTGGGGTTGTACACCAGAAAGAACGACGCCGCGGTCTGCTGATCGTCGCTCACCCACATGAACTTGCCGCGGCCGTCGGGCGTGTTGTCCACCTGGTTGTTCGCCGACAGCGAGCCGTCCGAGAACACATAGAGCATCAGCGGTCTGCCCCGGCGGTGGGCATACTCCAGGCAGGCGCCCATGCACTGGCCCGCACGGAAGTCGCGGATCTCGCCGGTGGCGCGCCCCTGGCCGTGATAATCGTAGCCGCCCATGGTGATGGTGCCGGCGCCGGCATAGCCCTCGATGACCATTTTCATCACCGCGGACGTCTTGCGGAACTCGTTGTCGCCGGCGTACTCGGCCTCCGAGAAAATGCCGCTCGGCCCGACGATGGCCGGGTCCCGGTCGGGGTCCAGGCTCGCCGGGTCGCCGAAACGATCGATCACGTCGGCGGACTTGAGGTAGCCGCAGGCGACGAGCTCTTTCACCACCTCGTCGCGGGTAATGCCCTTATCCGGATCCAGCCACGGCTGCTTGGGATCCATGGCCTTCATTTTCGCGGCACTGATGCGCTGGATGGCCTCCATCACGGCCACCGTGTCCTCCTTGGTGCCCAGCATCCCGGCGAGCTGTCCGGTGTCGACGAAGCCGCGCACATCGCTGGCGCGATCCACCTTGGTGGGCCGCACGGACAAGTCGATGAGATTGATCGGCGCCATGGAGTTGCCCCCGGAGTCGGAGGCCTGTGAGCCGATCAGGCTCACCAGCGAGCCGTCGGCGCCAGCGCGATAAATGCCGTACATCGGATTGTGGGGATTGTTGCCGGTATCGTTCTCCGAGCGGGCCGGAATCACCGCGCCGTTGATGTTGGCCGCCGTGGCCGGACTGATGCGCCGGAGAATGCCCCGCAGGAAGGCGCTGTCGGAATGGAACGCGAGCCCCAGATCCTGGTTGGTGTACGACAGGCCGGTGGCCGGATCGTTGAGACTGGGGATCATGTCGCCGGGCAGGCCCATCTTGGCGTAGCCCTGCGTGGTGAGGTAATCGAGCTGCCCGCCCGGCCCGCCCGCCAACACATTGGAGCCCACCATGTTGGCGCCGCCCGCCAGGTCGATGCAGATGAATGGAATCTTGCCCGCGCCCTCCACGGCGATGCCACAGCTCGCGCGCAATGCTTCGAGATCGGGCGACAGCGCGGCCATGGCCGCGCGCGGGTCGGCGAACAAGCCGAACACCGTGGGCGCCACGAGGGTGGCCGCGCCGCCCATCAGCCCCTGGGAAATGAAGTCGCGACGCGTCAGCGGACGCTTGTGCGTATCCCGGTGCAGGATCGGCTCGTCGAGCGACAATGCACGGGGAGGTGCCTTGCGAATGATCATGGTACTTGCCTCGAGTCGCTGCCTGCGCTGCGTCAATTCACCAGGGTCGCGGCGCTGCCGAGCAGGGCCGTGCACGCCGCCTTCACCGCGGTCCTGTTGCGTCCCGCCGAACATCCCGCCGGGCACAGCCGCTGGATCAGGCTGTCGAGCTCCCCCCTCACCGCGGCCGGATCCGGCTGGGTGCCGACGTTGTCGCCCATCATCCGCTGCACCAGCGGGTTGATCACCTGGGCACGTTGCGCGGCGGACCCCAGGTTGTTCGCGTCGAGCCCCGGGAACCAGTCGTCACGCAGCGCGGCCGAGTCGACCAGTGCGGCACAGTACTGCGCGGCGAGCTGCGCGATGGCCACCGATTGCGCCGAAACGAAGGTTTCGATGCTCTCCACCGTCGGCATGGACTGCTTGACCTGCTCGTAGGTGGCGCGCACCGCGGGCGCCTGCTGGCTCACGCCGGTCAGCTTGGCCATGGTGGCGTGCATCTTCTCGAAGGTGCGCAGCCCGATGTCGGGCGGGCGCGCCACCGGATCCGGCCACGGCAAGGGGTCGGGATCGGCCTCGACCCGCACGTCGGTGTGGGCGCCGAGCACCTCGAAGGCGAGGAAGAACCGGTCCTCTTCCGGGCCGCGCTCGATCCCGATCACGGTACCGATGTTCGACAGGCTCTGCCCGACGCCGGGCATGTACTGCGAGTCCTGCAGCACGGTGTCCAGGGTCCGATAGGCCTGCCCCACCGCCGGCAGCTGTCCGTTGAGGCCGATGCGCATGCCGCGCAGCGGGATGGAGTTGGGTCTTGCCGTCTCGTCCAGGCTGATGAAGCGCGGATCGCTGAACAAGTACGCGTAGCTGTCGTATTCGCTCACCTGGAACAGGATGTAGGCCTGGTCCATGTTCACCAGCTCGCTCACATTGAACAGCAGAAAGAACTTCTGGCCGACCCCTGCCTCGTAGTTCTGCTGGATCTGCGTTTCGGTGAGCGCGCGATTGTGAATCGCCACCATGCGGAAAGTGCCCTCGAACTGCTGGTCGTTGCTCACCTCGTTGCCGAGCACGAAGGCGAAGCTGTCGTCCCACTCCACGAGGGTGCCGCCCGGCGCCGGATCGAGATCCCCGGTGAATCGGCCGTTCACGTAGAGGCGCCGGCCGTTCACCGGATCGTAGGTGGCCACCACGTGTTGCAAGGTCGCCTGCAGGTCCTGGTCCGCGGCGTCGGTCGTCAAGATGGGTGCGCCGTTCTGATCGGTCGAGGTGCTGCGCGCATGAAAGTCGTAGCTGAACTGCGTCTGCCCCAGCATGAAGTTGCGCCGCGTGGCGCTGCCGGAATAGCTGATGATGCGCGCCTCCTCCTGCGCGACGTTGCCGGGCACCACCCAGGCTTCGATGGAGTACTCGCCGGTTGCCGTGATCAGGTCGTAGAGCTTGCGGCTCGCGGCGGTCGATCCCTGGGCCTTGCCATCGACCAGGCGGATGCCCCAGCCGCCGACCCACTCCCAGTCGCGGCCGGAGATCGTCAGGTTGAGCGCCGGCTCGACGCCGCTGGTGTCGTAGGCGATGTTGCCTTCCCCGGTCTTGAACTCATACAGCGCGATGACGTGGGTATCGAAACGATTGCCGCCGGCGGCTTCGATGCCGTGGGGCAGGCCCAGGGCCTTGCTGGCCACCAGCCGGGCGTCGAAGGGCTCGACCGGCACGGCGTCCCGAAACCTGGCGATGGCCTGCTCCATGACCCTGGCGCTCGCCTCGCAGTCCGTCTGACCACCGGCAGGCGCCCAACAGTTGTGCGCCTCCTCGCGCAGGCGCACCACCAGGCGCGAGCGCTCCGGGCTATTGAGATCGATCTTCGAGCGCGCCGCCGCATACGCCTCGCTCAGCTGCGGCGACGAGAAATACGGCTGCTGCGGCGTGCGCGAGCTCGCCTGGTGGCACTCGTCGCAATGATCCTGCAGCACGGGCCAGACATGTGTCGCAAACAGCGACGGGTCTTCCGGGAAACCGCGACTCTCACCGGGCTCGAAGATCGGCGGCGCGGTGAGCTCGATCTGGCGCCCGCCGCCCGACTGGGTGAGCGAGGCCCAGGCGCTGATCCAGGTCGTCATGATGTCGGCGCACGCGCCCGTGCTGGCGAGCCAGCAGTTGTGGCCGCCGGCCACCCGGATGACGAGGCGCGATTCGGCGGGGTTGGCCAGGTCGACCAGGGGCAGCGCCTGCTGGTACGCCAGGTTGATGTCGTCCGAGCGCACGAAGGTCGGAGCCTGGCCGTTGGTGCCATGGCAGCTGCCGCAGCGGTTCGTGCCCTGCAGGTTGTCCCACAGGTTGAGCTTGAAGGCCTGGATGTCCGCGGTCGCCGGCGGCGGACCGTTGTAGTTGGCACCGGCATCGGGCGGATTGACGATGGGGTTCTCGGCGGTCCGCTCGCCGCTGCTGCAGGCGGCGAGCGCCAGGGCACCGATGCTCGCCAGGGCCACCAGGATTGCCGGGCGCGGCGCGCGGCGCATGCGGGCGCACGCTGTCATGAAGAAGCGCATCATGGGTCGCGATCTCCTTTAGTCGCCCATGCAGTACACGGCGGTCTCGGCGAACACCTGTTTCAGGTTGTATCCGCCGCCCGTGAAGAGGCTGGTGATGCGTTCGACCGCGGTTCGATCCTGGTCATCGCTCGGCGCGCGATAACAGACCTGGCGGAACACTTTCTCGACCTGGCATTGTGCAAAGGCCTGGCTCGAGGCGAGCTCCTGGCCCAGCGATTTCGCGCCCTTGCCGCTGCCCGGCAGCGCGCTCGACCAGCCGAGCAGCTTGTTCTGTCCCACGCGCCAATAGTTGTCCCAACGATCGTCCGGTGTGACGAAGCCCTGGGGAAAGGTTTCCTTGTTGTTGAAATACTTCGGCTGCACCTGCCCCGGCGTGTACACCAGGCGGCCCGACGTCTCGTCGAAGTCGTAGTACGCAAAAGCCTGCGCCATGGGATCCATGCCGCTGTGGCAGCCCACGCAATTGTTCAGAAAGACCCGGCTGTCGCCGCCGGGGCTGCGGCTCACGTCCTGGCGGATGCGATCCGGCGGGCGCGAGGTGTCCTGCACCTGCTCCAGATCACGGCACAAGTGGTTGAGCAGTGTGAAGCGGAACATCGCCCGGTTGGTCCCGGCGATGAAGAAGGCCTCGGCTGCCGCGCGCGAGGTGATCACGCCGGCGGTGGCCTCGGGCGGCAGGCCGGTCAGCGCGGACTGCGCCTGACGCGTCAGGACCTGGCGCAGGTCCGCGCCGGTGTTCTCGAGCGCGGCATAATGATCGTTGTTGGACGGCGAGTACGCGGGCACGCCGGCACCGCTGCCCACATAGAGCACGTCGTCATACAGCACGCGACGGAAATCCAGCTCGTCGCGCACCAGCCCGATCACCGTGGCGGTGTAATCGTTGAGCGGCGCGAACACGGTCTGGTCACGATTGGTCCAGGGCGTCGCGAAATTCTTGAGCGTGACGTTATAGAAGGGCGCGGACTCGGGATCCCTGTGATCGATGGCCAGGTGCGCGGCGCCCAGCTCGTCGTTGGACGCGATCCGGGCTGCCATTGCGTCGAGCTTGTCCTTGCTCGGCGGCGTCCCCACCAGGCGGTCGTGCAGCCGCTGCGCCTGCTCACGCGGACCCGCCAGAGCCTCCTGTGGAACATATGCCAGACTCGCCGCGAGCGCGGCGAGCGCCAGCGGCGCCATACGCCTCCTCACACCCGTTGCGCGGGAACGCTCGCCGTCGTTCGTGTTCATGCCAGGTCTGCCATCCTTTTCGCGCACGCGCCCCATGCTCGCAACCGATCGTCGGCCTGCGATGCCCTTCGCGCCGAGCGCGTGACTCTTCTCGTTCGTCTTCTGTCGGCGCCCCGCCGACATCGCGGCGGACTCTACACAGCCCCCCGAGGGCCCGTAACTGTCTCAATCGTGATACGTCGCGTACTGGAGACAGTCCTTGCGAGTGTGACTCGCATGTAGCCTCGCTGCGCCCATATCATCTCGCGCCGCTCGCTGCGCTGCGCATTGAACTCGGGCAACGCATCGGGAGAATGTGAGCCGCATCACGCTATGCGAAGCTCGTGCCTCGCTCGGGCGGATCCGCGGACGGCGCGCGTCGCTTCTGCGACTCAATTAATGGATTGGGGAATATGTCGAGTCGAACATTGCGCGCTTGCTTGCGCGTCGGCGGTTCGCTGCGGCGCGTGCATTCATGGCCCAAAGGCCTTGGACCTGGAGTAGGCACGATGATGCCCATTGCCCGCCGCGCGACCGTGGGCGCCGTGCTGGCCGCGCTCTCCGCGTGCCCGAGCGGCAGCGGCGGGGGCGCCCGGACCCC
>QGUO01000138.1 GCA_003242495.1 Pseudomonadota bacterium
GCGCAGCGTCGGCCAGCCGCCACGAGGACACTCGGCGGGGGATACACACGGCGCATGGCTGCGCGGCACCCGGCTTGCCGGGCGCACGATGGCGGCGGGCCAGTACCGCAGGCCAGTACCGCAGGCCAGTACCGCAGGCAAGGGCCGCAGCAGCGTGCGCGCGTGTCGCCGCACGAGTACCACGACGCGAACGCTGGCGTAGAATCCCGTCCGGTGTCCACGTCCAACTCCCCCCTGCCCATCACCGCCGTCCTGCCCGAGCTGCTCGCAGCGCTCGAGGCGACCCGCAACGTCGTCTTGCAAGCGCCACCGGGCGCCGGCAAGTCGACGGGCGTGCCGCTGGCGCTGCTCGATGCGCCATGGCTCGCCGGGCGCAAGATCGTCATGCTCGAGCCGCGTCGGTTGGCCGCTCGCGCGGTGGCCGCCCGCATGGCGCAGACCCTGCAAGAGCCGCTGGGCGCCACGGTCGGATACCGCACGCGGCTCGACTCCAGGGTGAGCGCCGCCACGCGCATCGAGGTCGTCACCGAGGGCATCCTCACGCGCTGGCTGCAGCGCGACCCGGCGCTCGAAGGCGTGGCCGCGGTCATCTTCGACGAATTCCACGAGCGCAGCCTGCAGGCCGATCTCGGTCTGGCGCTTTGCCTCGATGTCCAGGATGCCCTGCGCGAGGACCTGCGACTGCTCGTCATGTCGGCGACGCTCGATGGCCAGGCGGTCGCAAGGCTGCTGGGCGATGCGCCGTTGGTCACCGCCCAGGGCCGGCGATTCCCGGTCGACATCCATTGGTCCGCGGCGCGCCCTGCCGGTCAGGAGATGGACATCGCCCAGCGCGTGGCGCGCACGGCCCTGCGGGCGCTCGCCGAGGCGCCGGGCGATGTGCTGGCGTTCCTGCCGGGACAAGGCGAGATCCGCCGCACCCAGCGCATCCTGGAGGACAGCGCGCTGCCTCCCGGCACTCGAGTGCTGCCCCTGTACGGCGACCTGCCGCCCGAGCAGCAGGACGCCGCCGTCCGTCCCGGCGCCACCGGACAGCGCAAGATCGTGCTCGCCACCAACATCGCCGAGACCAGTCTCACCATCGAAGGCGTGCGCATCGTGATCGACTCGGGCCTGGCCCGTCGCGCGCGCTTCGATCCCGCCACGGGGATGAGCCGGCTCGATACCGTGCGCATCTCGCAGGCCTCGGCGGCGCAGCGTTGCGGGCGGGCCGGACGCCTCGACTCGGGCGTGTGCTACCGGTTATGGACCGAATCGGAACATGCGCTGCTGCCGGCGCAGACACCACCGGAGATCGCCGAAGCGGACCTTGCGCCGCTGGCGCTGGAACTGGCCAACTGGGGCAGCCCGGACCCGGCCGCGCTGCGCTGGCTGGATGCGCCCCCGGCGGCCGCATTCGCGCAGGCGCGCGACCTGCTGCACGCGCTCGACGCGGTGGACGCACGCGGCCGGATCACGCCCCATGGGCGCGCGCTGGCGCGACTGGCCACGCACCCGCGCCTGGCCCACATGATCGTGCGCGGCGAAACGCTCGGGCTGGCCACGCTCGCCATCCACATCGCGGCACTGCTCGGCGAGCGCGATCTGTTGCGCCCGCGCGGCGCCGAGCGGGACATCGACCTGCGTCATCGGGTCGAGGTCCTGCGCGACCCCGGCGCGGCGCCCGCGGGCTTCACGGTGGACAGCGGCGCGCGGCAACGCGCGCAGCGCACGGTGGGGCAACTCGAGCGTCAACTCGCGGTGCGGCAGGCGGCCGACCGTGCCGATCCGGACAGGGATACCGGCCGACTGCTCGCGCTCGCCTATCCGGATCGCATCGCGCACGCGCGCACCGAGGCCCGCAGCGGCGAGGTTCGCTACCTGCTCTCCGGCGGCCGCGGCGCACGACTCAGCGGACCGCAGAGCCTGGCGAAGTCGGAGTTCCTGGTGGTCGCCGACCTGGACGCCGGCGCGCGGGAAGCGCAGATCCGGCTCGCGGCCCCCATCGAGCGCAGCGCATTGTTGTCCGACTTCGCCGAGCGCATCGTGGAACGCGAGCGCATCGAATGGGACCCGCGCGAACAGGCAGTGGTCATGCGCCGCGAGCGCTGGCTCGGCGCCCTCAAGCTCGAGGAACGCCGTCTCGAGGACGCCGATCCCGCACGCGTGTCGTCGGCATTGCTGGACGGCATTCGCACCATGGGGCTCGAGGCCCTGCCCTGGACCCGGGAGGCACGCGCCTGGCTCGATCGAGTGCGCTTCGTCGCGCGCGCCATGCCGGAGGAGGCGGAGATGTGGCCGGACGTGAGCGATGCGAACCTGCTCGCGACCCTGGAGCATTGGCTGGCCCCGTGGCTCGAGGGCATGTCGCGGCGCGATCACTTACAGCAACTGGACCTGCTCGCCGCGTTGCGCGCGCTGCTCGACTGGAACGGCCAGCAACGGCTCGACGCGCTCGCGCCCACGCATCTCACCGTGCCCAGCGGCTCACGGATTCCCATCGATTACAGCGCCTGCCCGCCGACACTGTCGGTCCGCTTGCAGGAACTGTTCGGTTTGACCGAAACCCCGACCGTGGCCGGGGGCTGCGTGCCGCTCACGATCGAGCTGCTCTCTCCGGCGCGGCGGCCGGTGCAGGTCACGCAGGACCTGAAAAGCTTCTGGGCGCGCGGCTACCCGGAAGTGAAAAAGGAGCTGAAGGGCCGCTACCCCAAGCATTACTGGCCCGACGATCCGCTCGCCGCCGAGCCGACCGCCCGCGCGAAACGGCGCGGTTGACGGCACATCCACCAAGGACGCCCCCGACTGCCTATTGATCCGCGGGAGGCATCGTGCGAACGTTATCCGCCCGGATGCGAGGACGTGCCGTGGACCAGGCGCTGCGCCAGCGACTCGAGCGACTGCACACCGAGCTTGCGCGAGCCGACACCGTCGATGCCGAATCGCGCGCCCTGCTGATCACGCTGCTCGACGACATCACCCGGCTGCTCGAACGGTCGGATCAGTCGCCCGAGCGGCGTGCCGCGGAACAACATTCGCTGAGGGAACGTCTGGATGGGCAGGCGGTGCGCTTCGAGGCCGAGCATCCGGCGCTCGGCGCGGCGCTGCGCCAAGTGGTCGATACGCTGGCGAAAGCCGGCATTTGAAGACACGAGTGCGATGTACGATCGGAACAACGTGTTCGCCAAAATCCTGCGCGGCGAGATTCCTGCCTTCAAGGTGCACGAGGACGAGCATACCCTGGCCTTCATGGATGCCATGCCGCAGTCGGACGGCCATACCTTGGTGATTCCCAAGGTCGAGGCGACCAATCTCTTCGACATCGAGCCCGAGGCCCTCGGTGAGCTCATCAAGGCGACGCAGCGCATCGCCAGGGCCGTGCGCCAGGCTTTCGATGCGCCCGGGCTCAGGATCATCCAGTTCAACGGCGCGACCGCCGGCCAAACCGTCTTCCACATCCACTTTCACATCGTTCCCTGCTACGAGGGTGTGGAGTTGCGCCACCACAGCCGCGACTGGGCCGACAAGGAGGTGTTGGCCGAGCATGCCGAGCGCATCAAGAGGGCGCTGGCCGAGCTCGACCGGTAGCCGGACCCGGGGCGCCTTGCGTAGCGGGCGCTGCGGATCGCGCACCGGCCGGCTGCGATCGCAGAACTGACCTCACGGGGCGACGCCCAGACGGCATTGGCCACGCACGGCCGGGCGGGTCTGCGGCCCCATCCGCCCAGGGCGCTCCGCCCGGGACTGGGTATCGCACGCCTTACGGCCGACGTCGACCTGCGGTAGGCTTGCAAGCCGTCATATCACAGCGCGCAGGGGGTGAGCCGTGAAGAGCGAGAAGACCGGCGTGAAGACCTATAAGGTTCCCGAGGCGTTCGCGGCCCTCGCTCACCTCAAGCAGGCGGATTACCAGCGGCTCTACCAGGAATCGCTGCGCGACCCGCAGAGCTTCTGGGCGCGCATGGGGCGGCGCATCGACTGGATCGAGCCGTTCTCGAAGGTGAAGGACACCAGCTTCGCCGAACAGGACTTCCGCATCCGCTGGTTCTACGATGGGCGGCTCAACGTGGCGGCGAACTGCCTCGACCGGCATCTCGCCCGGCGCGGCGACAAGACCGCCATCATCTGGGAAGGCGACGATCCCAGGCTGTCCGCCCGCATCACCTACCGCGAGCTGCACGCGCGCGTCTGTCAATGCGCCAACGCCCTGAAATCACTGGGCGTCGGCAAGGGCGATCGGGTCACGATCTATCTGCCGATGATCCCGGAGGCGGCCGTGGCCATGCTCGCCTGCGCACGCATCGGCGCCATCCATTCGGTGGTGTTCGGCGGCTTCTCGGCCGACTCGCTCGCCGGGCGCATTGCCGATTGCAACCCGACCGTCGTCATCACCGCCGACGAAGGCATTCGCGGCGGCAAGCGCATCCCGCTCAAGTCCAATGTCGACCAGGCGCTGTCGGTGCCCGGCACCGAATGCGTCAAGCATGTGCTGGTCGTGCGCCGCACGGGGGCGCGCGTGCCCATGTACGCGCGGCGCGATCAGTGGTTCGAGGACCTGGTCGACGCGCAGCCCACCGAGTGCGAGCCCGAGCCGGTGGACGCCGAGGATCCGCTGTTCATCCTGTATACATCCGGTTCGACGGGCAAGCCCAAGGGCGCGCTGCACACCAGCGGCGGCTATCTGGTCTTCGTGTCGCTCACCCACGAGCTGGTGTTCGATGTCCACGAGGACGACATCTTCTGGTGCACGGCCGACATCGGCTGGGTGACCGGGCACAGCTATGTGGTCTACGGCCCGCTCGCGAACGGCGCCACCACGCTCATGTTCGAGGGCGTGCCGAACTACCCCGACAGCGGACGCTTCTGGCAGACGGTGGACAAGCACGGGGTCACGATTTTCTATACCGCGCCCACGGCCATCCGCGCCCTCATGCGCGAAGGCGAGGAACCGGTGAAACACTGGTCGCGCAAGTCACTGCGCGTTCTGGGCTCGGTCGGCGAACCCATCAATCCGGAAGCCTGGGAGTGGTATCACCGCGTGGTGGGCGAGGGGCGCTGCCCCGTCGTGGACACCTGGTGGCAGACCGAGAACGGCGGCATTCTGATCGCGCCGCTGCCCGGCGCCGTCGACCTCAAGCCCGGCTCGGCCACCCTGCCCTTCTTCGGCGTGAAGCCCGCCATCGTGGATGATCAGGGACGCGAACTCGAGGGCGTCTGCGAAGGCAATCTGGTGCTGACCGACAGCTGGCCCGGACAGATGCGCACCGTGTACGGCGATCACCAGCGCTTCATCGAGACCTACTTCAAGACCTACCCCGGATATTATTTCACCGGCGACGGGGCGCGCCGCGACGCAGACGGCTACTACTGGATCACCGGACGCGTGGACGATGTGCTGAATGTCGCCGGGCACCGGCTTGGCACGGCGGAGCTCGAAAGTGCGCTGGTGGCGCATCCCAAGGTGGCCGAGGCCGCCGTGGTCGGCTGTCCACACGACATCAAGGGACAGGGCATCTATGCCTATGTGACCCTGATCGTCGGCGAGCAGCCGAGCGAAGCGCTGCGCACGGAGCTGCGCGAATGGGTGCGCCGCGAGATCGGGCCGATCGCCACGCCGGACTTCATCCAGTGGGCGCCGAACCTGCCGAAGACGCGCTCGGGCAAGATCATGCGTCGTATCCTGCGCAAGATCGCCGCCAACGAGCACGAGCAGCTCGGCGACATTTCCACCCTGGCAGATCCCGGCGTGGTCGCCAGCCTCATCGATGAACGCATGAACCGCTGATTCGGCGCCGCGCAGCGTCCGGGATTTGCAGCGCCGGGCCGCCGCGCGCCGCCGGCGGCACGGCGAGCGCAGCGCGTACGTGCCCGGCTAGAACAATCTGCCGATCCCGGCCAGACGCGGCCGATAGAAGATGTCGTCCAGCGTGCGCAGCTCCACCGACCGGCCGGTTTGCGGCGCATGCACGAAACGCCCCTCGCCGGCGTAGATCGCCACGTGGGAGACGCGCGCGCCGCCGATCTTGAAGAACAGCAGATCGCCGGGCGTCAGCTCGCCCATCTTCACCGGCTTCGCGGCACGAAACTGTTCGGCTGCCGTACGCGGAACCTCGATCCCCAGCTCGTTGTGGACGAAACGCACCAGGCCGCTGCAGTCGAACGCATGCGGACCGGCGGCGCCATAGCGATACGGACGCCCGAGCAGGGCGATGGCGCGCAGCGCGATTTCGTTGCCGAGCGCAACGCCGGGCTCGATGTCCGCCATCGACCGAGGTCCGCCGGAACGTGGCGGAGCCGTCGAACAGCCCGCCAACAGCGCTGCACACAGCAGCCACGACAGTGCAAGAGCGTTGATCCGGCGTCCCGTCATGTACAAACCGTATGCGCAGCACCTCGGCGCAGTCAATTCGAGCCTGAAATGTTGCGACTTTGCGCTCGCGCTGTGTAGTGTGTGCGCCCTGGAACAGGACCGAGCGATTTCTTTGCCCCCGATGCGCATTATCGCTGTCGTACTGATGCTTGCCGTCGCAGGGACCAGCGGCGCCACGGAACAGGCTCCGTGGGACGCGGTGCGCGACGAGGCCATTCGCGCGCACGTGGAGTTCCTGGCGGACGATCTCCTCGAAGGCCGCGCCACCGCATCGCGCGGCTATGACATCGCCGCGCGGTACGTGGCCACCCAGTTCCGCGCGGCGGGCCTGTCTCCGGCCGGCGACCATGGCAGGCATGCGGCGCCGGATGAGACTCTCGATCCGACCGATGCGCCCGGCGGCGACAAGGACACGGCGCGCGCCTATTACCAGCACGTGAAGCTTTTGGAAGCCACGCCGGTCCTGCCCGGCTCCTCGGCCGAGTACGTCGACCAGGAAACACACACGTTCGAGTATGGGACCGATTACCTGCCCTCCGCCGACTACCTGGCCGCCAGCTCCTCGTTGACCGCGCCGCTGGCGTTCGCGGGCTTCGGCGTGCAAGCGCCGCAGCTGAACTACGACGATTTCACGGACATCGACCTCAAAGGGCGGATCGCGGTGGTATTGAGCGGCGCGCCGGCGCGTTTCCCGCTCGCACAGCGGGTCTATCACGCCTGGCACGGCCGCAAGTTCGAGCTGCTGATCGAGCACGGCGCCGTGGGCGTCGTCATCATCGACTCGCCGGAGGATCTCGAGCGCATCCCCTGGAAGCAACGCGTGGCGATGAGCTGGGTGCCGCGCATGCGCCTGGTGGACGAGGCCGACGAGCCTTGGGAAGCGTACCCGGAACTCAAGTTGCGCTTTCGCTTCAGCCATGCGGCGGCGGCTCGCCTGTTCGCCGAGGCCGAGCGGGATCTCGAGGAGGCGCTGGCACGCGCCGAGCGCGGCGAGGCCCAGAATTTCCCGCTGCCGGGTCTGCTCACGCTGTCGGCCACCACGGGGCTGCGCCGCACGGACAGCGTGAACGTGCTCGGCGTGCTGCCGGGCGCCGATCCGTCACTGCAGGACGAGTATGTCGTGGTGACGGCACACCTCGATCATCTTGGCCGGGGGCCGGCCATCGATGGCGACAATATCTACAATGGCGCCCACGACAACGCCGTGGGCGTCGGCATCCTGCTCGAGATGGCGCGCGCGCTCAGCGCCTCGGGTGTGCGCCCGCGACGCTCGGTGCTGTTCGCGGCGCTCACCGCCGAGGAAAAAGGACTGCTCGGCTCCGACCATCTGGCGCGTCATCCGCCGCCCGAGGCGAGGGCGCTGGTCGCCAATCTCAACATCGACATGCCCATGCCCTTCGCACGCACCCGGGACTTGATCGGCATCGGCATGCAGCATTCCACCCTGGGATCGATCGCCGCGCGCGCCGCTGCCGCACAGGGCTACCGGCTGACACCCGCCGGCGACCCCGAACTCATGGTCGAGCATCGCTCCCTCATTCGCGGCGACCATTTCTCGTTCATCCGGCAAGGCATCCCGTCCATCGTCTTGTCGAACGGCGAACGGCCACGCGATGCCGCGATCGATCTCGCCCAGATCAAGCGCACGTACCGCGAACGGCACCACCATGAGCCCAGCGACGAACTGAGGCTGCCGATCGACTATGCCGCGGCCGCGGACCTCGCCCGCGTCAACCTGCGCATCGTCCTCGAAGCCGCCAATGCACCCGTGGCCCCGCGCTGGCGCAACGGGGACTTCTTCGGCGAAACGTTCTCCCGACCGGCCGCCGACTGAGCTCCGTCCTTCCGTGACGCCCGGCGCCGCCGGGTGCTCGACACGTCTCCACCGCCACAGGCGCTCGCCTTCATGGCCGGGGAATCGCCAGGAACGCGTCCAGGTCGATGAGCCATTGGACCGTGGGCGCCCATCGGCCC
>QGUO01000574.1 GCA_003242495.1 Pseudomonadota bacterium
TGTCGCTTGTCATAGGTCTCGTAGCTGCCGTCCGGACGCGCCCATACCAGCCGGTTGTATGTGGCGCCCGCCTCGCGCACCAGGTAGCTGCCCGTCACCGCCGCGGACAACCGTTCGGCCGTGCGCTGCAACCACTCGAGCGTGGGTCCGTCGGGCGGCTCCGCCACGGCGTCGGCTGCCATGGTAAAGCCGCTGGTGAAGGTCTCCGGCAGCACGATCAGATCGCTGCGCCCGGCCAACGGGGCGAGCCGCTCGGCGAAGCGCCCGCGGTTGATCGCCGGCTCGTGCCAGACGAGCTCGCTCTGCACCAGGGTGATGGTCAGCGTTGCGGCGATCATGTCGGCCTCCGGTGAAATTCCCTGTGACGAGCTCACAGCCGGCGCAGGCGCTCGGCCGCCTCCTCCAGCGTGGCATCGTTCTTGGCGAAACAGAAGCGCAGCACCCGCAGACGCGGCGGTGAGGCATAGAACGGCGACACCGGGATGGCGGCCACGCCGGCGTCACGCAGCACGGTCTCGGCGAACGTCAGATCGTCCTCGTCGGCGATGGCGCTGTAATCGAGCAGCTGGAAATACGTACCGGCCGACGGCCTCCAGGTGAACCGCGAACCGCGCAGCGCGCCGAGGAACTTGTCCCGCTTGCGCGCATAGTATGCCCCCAGCCCGGCGTTGTGCTCGGGCGCTTCCTGCAAGAAGTCGGCAATCGCGTGCTGCACGGGCGTCGTGATGCTGAAGGTGTTGAACTGATGCACCCGGCGAAGCTCGCGGGTGATCTGCTCGGGAGCGACCGCATAGCCGACCCGCCAGCCGGTGGCATGCAGGGTCTTGCCGAACGAAAAGACACTGATGCCGCGCGACGCGAGCTCCGGATGCGCCATGACGCTCGCGTGCTGCGCGCCGTCGAAAATGATGTGCTCGTAAACCTCGTCGCCCAGCACCAGCGCGTCGGTGGACCGCAGCAGCTCCGCCAGCACGTCGAGCTCGGATGGCGGCAACACCGTGCCGGTCGGATTGTGCGGTGTGTTGAGCACGACCAGCCGCGTGCGCGGCGTGAGCGCAGCGCGCACGCGGTCCCAGTCTATGCTGAATTCGGGCGGCGCCAGCGGAATGCGTACCGGCCGGCCACCGGCGAGCAGCACCGCGGGTGCGTAGGAGTCGTAGGAGGGATCGAACAGGATGACCTCCTCCCCCGGGTGGACCAGGGCCAGCACCGCCGAGAAGATCGCCTCGGTCGCCCCCAGCGTAATGGTGATCTCGCGCTCGGGATCGAACACCCGTCCGTGGGTGCCGCTCATCTTGGCCGAGATCCGTTCACGCAGCGTCGCCACACCGATCATCG
Organism: Pseudomonadota bacterium; assembly: GCA_003242495.1. Taxonomy (GTDB): domain Bacteria; phylum Pseudomonadota; class Gammaproteobacteria; order Steroidobacterales; family Steroidobacteraceae; genus Steroidobacter. The sequence goes on from QGUO01000574.1 coordinate 1,339, forward strand.
GTGCGTACTGATTGTGGCCCACGGCCACGTGCTGCGCCACCAGCTCCTTGAGCCGCGATGGCGCGTCGTAGTCCGGGAAGCCCTGCGCCAGGTTGATGGCGCCGCACTCGCGCGCACGCTCGGTCATGACCGTGAAAATGGTCGTGCCGACATGCGGCAGCTTGGAGACGACGGCAGGCATGGACGGCGATACTACCCTCGCCGCCCGTCCCTGCCCATCCGGTTCAGTGGCCGGCAGCCAGCTGCTCGTCCCGGCGGCGGCGCCGCTCCTGGCGCGCCATGAGCACGCCGCCCACGATGACACCGATGGCCACCAGCCCCACCATGATGGTCGCGAGCGCGTTGATGTCGGGGCTCACCCCCAGGCGCACCTTGGAAAAGATGACCATGGGCAGCGTGCTCGCGCCGGGCCCGGAGACGAAGCTGGCAATGACCAGGTCGTCGAGCGAGAGCGTGAAGGCGAGCAGCCACCCCGAGATGAGCGCCGGGGCGATGATGGGCAGCGTGATCACGAAGAACACCTTGGCCGGCCGCGCGCCGAGATCCATCGCCGCCTCTTCGAGCGACTCGTCGAGGCTCGAGAGGCGCGACTGCACGATGATGGTGACGTACGCCAGGGAGAGCGTCATGTGGGCGATGGTGATGGTGGTGAAGCCGCGCCCCTGCGGCCAACCGATCAATTGCTCCAGGGCCACGAACAGCAACAGCAGCGACAGTCCGGTGATCACCTCGGGCATCACCAAGGGCGCGGTGGTCATGCCGGTGAGCAGCGTGCGGCCACGAAAACGTCCGAAGCGCGCGAGGGCGAACCCGGCGAGCGTGCCGAGGATGACCGCGCCGGTGGCGTTGACGGCGGCGATCCTG
>QGUO01000139.1 GCA_003242495.1 Pseudomonadota bacterium
TCGTCTCGGTGCCCCCGGGCCCCTGGCCCCCCGACATTGTGTCGATTTCCCCGGCGCGGGAGGGGGGGGGGGCCCCACCGCCGCCCGCCACGCCAGGGAAGCCGCCCAGCGTGGAAATGTACGGCCGCACGCCACGCACGGCCGGCGCGCTTGCGCCCCCGGGCGCGCCGGCACCGCCCGTCGAGGCAAGTGCCACGATGTCGGCGTCACCGCTGGTGTCGAGAACGGTCTCGAGCCAGTTGTTCAAGCGCGCGACCTGCCCGTCCGGCGCCTCGGTCACCGCTTCGGCAGTGTCCACAGGCGCGTACGGCGTGCCCGCCCCAGGGTATTCGGCGTTCGGATCATCGATGAATACCGGGTTGCCTGCTTGGTCGGGCTCGGCAGCGCTCGTACCGTCGGCCTGGTGCGTGGTCGCGTTCGCCTCGGATGCACGACCCCAGAACCAGGTCGGCGCCTCGGCGATGGCCCAGACCAGGACGAACAGCAACGCCAGGACGCCGGGGATTCTGAACATCTCTCTGCAATCTCCTTGGTGATGCGCCAGCGGCGCATTGCGTCAATGCACGCACCAGGCCCTGCAAAGTGGATGCCGCCGCGTGGTGCGTACGACATAACATGGCAAAATCGCGGCGAGCCGGTCCAGGAATGTGAACTGTCTCTCGTTTTTGGCGGGGCGCGCCCGCGGACGCCGGGGAGGCACTCAGGATCGCCGTAAGGAATGCCGACAGCTTCGCAGTGTGTGGATCCGCAGTTGAGTTCCGCCGTCGGCTTTACATAGTCTATGGTCGGCTCGCTGCAATGAGAATGCGTTCGTCAACCTGCCCGGCCGGTCGACCCGGTCGGCACGTCGAGTTCCAGCCCATGCGCTACCCGACATTTCGCCGGTTTCTGTTGTATGCATTCTGGTATGCACTGGCCTGGGCATGCCTCATGCAGCCGGCGCAGGCGGAGGAGAGCCCGTTCATCCGCCCCGCAGAGCTCGAGCCGGACGTGGCCTTCTGGCGGCGCGTGTACACGGAGGTGACGACGCAAGGCGGGCTGGTGCACGATCCGGTGAACCTCGAGGTGGTCTACGAGGTGCTGGAGCTGCCGTCGAAGTTGTCGCCGCGCGCGCGCCGCCAGACCATCGACGAGGCCAAGAAAAAGTACCGGCGCATTCTCGAGCGGCTGGCGAGCGGCGCGTCCGACCTGACCGCCGAGGAACGACGGGTGCGCGCCTTGTGGCCCGAGGGCACGCGCCGTGCCAGGTTCGAGCAGGCCGCGAAACAGGTACGCTTCCAGCTTGGGCAGGCCGATCGTTTCCGCGAGGGCCTGGTGCGCTCGGGCGCCTGGATGGATCATATCGAGCGCATCTTCATCGGCATGGGCCTGCCGCGCGAGCTGGCCGTGCTGCCCCATGTCGAGTCTTCGTTCAACACGCATGCCTACTCGAAGGTGGGGGCGGCCGGGATGTGGCAGTTCATGCCGTCCACCGGCCGGCGCTTCATGCGCATCGACAGCACCGTCGACGAGCGGCTCGATCCCTACGTCGCGACGGACGCGGCCGCTCGCTTCCTGCAGCAGAACTATCTGGTGCTCGGCAGCTGGCCGCTCGCCGTGACTGCCTACAATCACGGTCCTGCCGGCATGCGCCGCGCCAAGGAGACGCTGGGCACCAGCGACATCACCACCATCCTGCGCAAGTACAAGAGCCGCACCTTCGGCTTCGCCTCGCGCAATTTCTATCCGGCGTTCCTCGCGGCACTCGAGATCGACCGCAATCCGGAGCCGTTCTTCGGCCCGATCGAGCGCGCACGGCCGGACGACAGCCGGGTCGTGGTGATGCCGGCCTACATTCCCGCAGCGCGCATCGCCGAGGCGCTCGAGCTCGACCGCGACCTCCTGCAGCGATTGAACCCGGCGCTCCTGCCGCCGGTGTGGAACGGCTCGCGGTACGTGCCGCGCGGCTTCCATTTCCGCGTGCCGGGGCACGTCGACATGACGGCGGCGCTGGCGCGCATCTCGACCATCGAGCAGTACGACGCGCAGGTGGCCGAGCTGCGCCATCGGGTGCGAAGCGGCGAGACCCTCTCCGGCATCGCGGCGCATCACGGCGTGAGCATGCGGCGGCTGGCCGAGCTGAATGGGCTGCGTCCGCCCTACCGGATTCGAGTGGGGCAGGTGCTCGAGCTGCCGGTCCGGCCTGGTGCCGCGCCCGCTGCGCCCGCCGCCCTGGCGCGCGCCGAGACACAGACGCCGCCCGCCGCGCCCTCCACCGGGGTCGTCGGCACGCGCGATCGCTACGTGGTCCGACGCGGCGACACGCTGTCGCGGATCGCCGCCCGCCACGGCATCACGGAAGCGGCGCTCATGGAGCTGAACAGCATCCGCGATCGTCATTTCATCTATGAAGGCCAGGTGCTCGCGCTGACGAGCGCGGCGCGCGCGGAGCCGCCCGTGGAAGCCACGGTCCCGGTGGACAGCGCCGCGACGCTGGCCGCCACGACCGCCGCAGCCGAGGCGGAGTTCGCCGAGCCGCAATCGCAGGGCGAAGCGGACGCCATCGGTCCGACGCTGGTGCCGGGCGTACACACCGCGGCGTCGGCCGACCCCACCGATTACTCGGTGCACGAAGGCAGCTTCATCCTGGTGCAGGCGGCCGAGACCCTGGGCCACTACGCCGATTGGCTCAATGTCCCGGCGAGCGCGCTGCGGCGGCTCAACCGCATGTCGGCGGCCACGCCGGTGGTGATCGGGCGCAAGCTCAAGCTCGACTTCTCGCGGGTCTCGCCCGAGCAGTTCGAGCTCAAGCGCCAGGCCTATCATCGCTCGTTGCAGGAGGCGTTCTTCGCCCAATACCGTATCCGTGGCAACGACAAGCACGTGATCCGCTCTGGAGAATCCGTCTGGGTGCTCGCGCAGCAGCGCTACAACATTCCCATCTGGCTGCTGCGCCAATACAACCCGGACCTGAATATCGGCAACCTGCGTCCGGGTACGGAACTCATCATCCCGTTGGTCGAGCCGGTGAGCTCATGAGGATGCCCCGACCGTCACATACGCTCGTGCTGCTGTCGATCGCGGCGTGTGTGGCGAGCGGGTGCAAGACCGCGCAGCTCTACGACGGTGCCCGACTGTCCCGCGAGGAGGTCGCGCACATCAGCGGCGACATCCCGCTCACCATGGCGCCGCTCGCCGTGGTCCTGCGGCAGGTGGACGGTCGCGATCTCAGCGTCAACGAGCACGCGGTGGACGTGTTGCCCGGCACGCATCGGCTCCTGGTCGATTGCCGGATTCGCGAGACGAACAGCACGACGCGCCATACGCTCGAAGTCGAGGTGGAGGCCGGGGAGCGCTACCGCCTGGAGGCGGAAACCAGCCCGGGGATGCGCGGCTGCGCCGAGGTGCGCCTGGCGAGGTCGCCATGGTGAGACGCTTTAGCGTGCGCCCGGACATCGGCGCTATAATTGCGCGGCCTCAGCGATCGATTGCTTGGTTCATGCTTCGAGTTGCCGCCATCGTCCTGCTGACGACCGCAGTCGGCGCCACCGCGCGTGCGGACGGGGCGCTCTCACCCGGTGCGCTCATCTCGAGCACGGAAGCGGGCCTGCCCATGGCGGACAGCGTGATCGTGCGCAAGAGCGAGCGGCGCATGTACTTGATGCGTCAGGGCGAAGTGCTGCGCAGCTACAAGATTGCGCTCGGTCTGCGCCCCGAAGGCCACAAGCAGTTCGAGGGGGATTTCCGCACGCCGGAAGGCAAGTACCGACTTGTCCGGCGCAACCCCAACAGCGAGTATTTCTTGTCCATCGAGATCTCCTACCCTGGTCCCGAAGACGTGGCGCGCGCGCGCAAGCTTGGTTTGAACCCGGGCGGCGCCATCATGATCCATGGTCAGCCCAACGTGCCGCGTCGCTCGGCGGACTACTACGCCAATGTCGACTGGACGGAGGGCTGCATCGCCGTCTCGAACTCGGACATGGTGGAGATCTGGCTGATGACGCCGCCCGATACGCCCATCGAGATTCTTCCGTGAAACCTTCCGCGCGCGAGGTTCAAGCATCGGCCTCCATCACCCCGGCCGACGCCGAGGGTGTGGTCGATGCGCGCGTGTCGCCTCTGGGAAGTCTCGAGCACCTCTCGCAGCAGGAAGTCGAGCGGCTCCTCAGCGCCGGACAAGGCGGGCTTTACGAGCTCTTCCGGCGCTGCGCGCTCGCGGTGCTCGCCTCGGGTCTCGAGTCCGACGATGTGCGCGCCATCTTCGAGCGTTACAAGGATTTCGAGATCCGCATAGGCCGTCAGGCCTGGGGCGTACGGCTCGACTTGCGCAACGCGCCGGCCGAGGCCTTCGTCGATGGTCAGATGATCCGCGGTATCAAGGAGCACCTGTTCGCGGTGCTGCGCGACATCGTCTACATCCACGATGCCATTCTCGGCAGCCAGAACTTCGATCTGAACGACTCGGCCGGCATCACCAACGCCGTCTATCACATCCTGCGCAACTCCCGGTTGCTCGACTATAAGGGACGTCCCGACCTGGTGGTCTGCTGGGGCGGGCACTCGATCAACTCGGCCGAGTACGACTACACCAAGCGCGTCGGCTACGAGCTGGGCCTGCGTGCGCTCAACGTATGCACGGGCTGCGGCCCGGGTGCGATGAAGGGGCCGATGAAGGGCGCCACCATCGGCCACGCCAAGCAGCGCATCCGCAACGGCCGCTACATCGGCATCACCGAGCCCGGCATCATCGCGGCCGAGCCGCCCAATGCCATCGTCAATCACCTGGTCATCATGCCGGACATCGAGAAGCGCCTCGAGGCGTTCGTGCGGGCTGCGCACGGCATCATCGTGTTCCCCGGCGGCGTCGGCACGGCCGAGGAGATCCTTTACCTGCTGGGCGTGCTGCTCGACCCCGAGAACGCCGAGCAGCCCATGCCCGTGGTGTTCACCGGACCGCCGTCCTCGGCCGATTATTTCGAGCAGATCGACCGGCTGATCGCCCAGACGCTCGGTGAGCAGGCGCGGCGGCATTACAAGATCATCATCGGGGATGCGGCACAGGCCGCGCGCGAGATGGCGAGCGGCATCGAGCGGGTGCGCGAGTTCCGTCGCGAGAAGCAGGATGCCTACGCATTCAACTGGCTGTTGAAGATTCCTGCGGATTTCCAGCGGCCGTTCCACCCCACGCACGAGGCCATGGCGCGCCTCGAGCTCAGGCGCGACCTCGAGCCGCACGTCCTGGCGGCCAACCTGCGGCGTGCGTTCTCCGGCATCGTCGCCGGCAATGTCAAGGAATCCGGCATGCAGGCCATCGATACCTACGGACCGTTCGAGCTGCGCGGCGACCGTGAGATCGTGCGCCTGCTCGACGAACTGCTCTCGGCGTTCGTGGCACAGAAGCGCATGAAGCTCGCCGGCGAGTACCGGCCGTGCTATCGGCTGGTTGCATGAGCAAGCAACGCCTGACCTATCGCTTCGCGCTCCCGGATGGCCGGGAGAAGGTTTTTGCCCTCGAGCTCGACGCCGACACCGCCGAGTTGGCCACGCCGCCGGCCGAGGGGGCGCCGGCCTGGACCGAGCTGGCCTTTCACCAGTGCGCGAGCTGTCCGCTCGCGGCGGCGGCCGTCACCCACTGCCCGGCGGCCTTGCATCTCGCCGCGGTCATCGACGGCTTCGCCGACCTCGTGTCATACGACCAGGTGCGGGTCACGGTCGAGACCGAGGACCGCGCCGTCAGCGCGACGCTCTCGGCGCAGCAGGCGCTGGCATCGTTCATGGGCCTGCTGATGGCGTCGAGCGGTTGTCCGCGCACGGCCGTATTCCGTCCGATGGCGCGGTTTCATCTGCCGTTCTCGACCGAGACCGAGACGGCTTACCGGGTCGCTTCGATGTACCTGCTCGCGCAGCATTTCGCGGCACGCGACGGCGGCACGCCCGACATCGAGCTGGCGTCCCTGGAGCGGGTGTATCGCGGCATGCACGCCGTGAACCGCGCCATGGCGCAGCGCCTGCGCGCGGCTAGCCGCCAGGATGCCATCGTCAACGCCATCGTGCTGCTCGATGTGAACAGCAGCCTGGTGCCCGCCGCGATCCATGAGCTGCTCGCCGAGATGAAGCCGGCTTTCGCCGCGTTGCTGGCGGAGTCGTAAGCGGCGGTGAGGGGCACGCCCGCCATAATCGCCGGTTAAATCGATGTCCTCCTTGCGCGATCTCTGTCGCAAAGTGGCGACGAGTTGTCCGTGCTGTGAACCAGTTCCTCTCTGATGAGGGCGCGCCCCCGTACCGTGCGTCTCAACAGGAGAGCGCACATGTCCGAGCACAAGTCCGAAGATTTCATGTCGGGGGCGCTGGCGACGGGCGCACATCGGGCCTGGGCTGGCGAGGCCGGCGGCATCCTGCGCAGTGGCGCGGGCGCGCGCGACCCAAGTCGCAGCTGGCTGGAGCGGCCGCAGCCGCTGAACTCGCGGCACGCAGCGATCACCCGTTCCCTGTACAGCTGGAACAGTTACAAGAGCTGGAGCGATAAAGTCCGCAGCAGCTGGGGCAAGGACGACGAGGAGAAGTGACGCCCCGCCGGGCTACGAAAAGCCTTCGCGGCCCGCGGGCGAGGCGCTGCCCGCCGTCGCACCCAGCGGTGTCACCGTGGTCAGACGGGACGTGATGGCAGGCGTGCCGGGCTCGATGGTCAGCGGGCGACGTTGCGCGAGCCAGCCGACCAGCGGCAACCATTGCTCCAGATCCTCGCGCACCAGGTAGGGCTTCATTTCGAAGAGGCCTTCTCCGGATTCGGCTGCACGAATATAGTTCTGCGAGTCGCGCAGCGTGGCGACCACCGGAATGTGCAGCGTCTCCAGGAACTTCATCAGCGACCTGAACACCAGCGTGCGCTTCTTCACGCGATTGGCGATCACCGCAATGCGTTGCTCATCGCGGCGGATCTTGGCGATCAGCAGCAAGTCCGAAATGCAGCGCGCCGCGGCATGAATGTCGATGTCCGAGGGCAGCACCGGCACCAGGATGGCGGTGGCATTGTGCGTGATGTCCGGCAGGCGCTGGCTTTCCAGGGCGGCGGCGGTATCGACCACCAGCCGCTCGGTGCCGAGCGGCACGCGGGTGGCGAAGCTGCGCGTCACCCGCGCGTTGCGTTCGTAGCCGGCGATGCCGTGAATCGCAGGCTGGCCCTTGGCGCGTTTGCCGAGCCAGCGCATGCTCGAGCCTTGCGCATCGAGGTCCATGAGTGTCGGCTGCAAGCCCGAGACCGCGAAGTAGCTCGCGAGATTGGTGGCGATCGTGGTCTTGCCGGATCCGCCTTTCGGATTGAGGACGACGATCTTTTGCATAGGGCCGCAGTCTGCCAGCGGATCGGGCTGCCCTCAGCGTACGTACCCCCGCTGCGCGGCGCAAGTTGTGAGTCGCGTCACAATCGGGGCGGTCCGGAACCTCGCGGAGAGGCCGCACGTTCGCTCGGCGGCGACCGCCCGCTGCCTGTGAGGCGGCTCACATCGAACGACCGATGCCCCGCGTACATTGGCACGCGGGAACGAGAAGGTGTGGATGCAATGGAATTCCTGTTGCTCTGGATCGACGAACTCGACGATTTTCTGGGCACTCTGCGCCACGTGGCGCCCGCCATCCTGAGATTCCTGTCGGCGCTGGCCCTGTTCGCCGGCGCCGCGGTCGCACTGGTGAACTTCCCGCACCCCATGCTGGCCGGGCTGGCCGTGCTCCTGTCCGCTGCGCTGCTCGAGGCGGCGCGGCGGCGGGTACGCGCTGCCGCCTTGCCCGAGCGCTCGTAGGCCGCCGCAGACGCTGATCTCAGCCGCTCGCGCGCGGCTCGCCCGCTCCGCGGTCGCTTCACGCATCGCCCGCTTCACGGGCCCGGCGGCACGGGATCGCCGGGTCGTGCACGGGACGGGCACCGACCCCGGTTCGCGGCTGCGCCGGTGCTCACCGGATGCGGCCTGTTCCGCCGTGCGGCCGCACGCATGCACGACGCCGACCGGGGCGTCGCGGCCGGTCGCGCGCTTCCCGGACGCCCACCGTCAGCCCCTCGCTCCGGACGCCGCGCGATACCTGGGCTGGCTTCGGTCCGGGCGCGCTGCACTTGAAATCCTCGCACATGACCCCACATGCCCGCCGGCCAGGGCCGCAGGCTGCCTTTTTCAAGAACCGAGGAGTCGACGATGACAGACGCGACTGCGACGCAAACGCTGGGATTCCAGGCGGAGGTCAAGCAGCTGCTCAAGCTGATGATCCACTCGCTGTACAGCCACAAGGAGA
>QGUO01000140.1 GCA_003242495.1 Pseudomonadota bacterium
CTCGAAGAGGTGTAAAGAAGACAGGGGTAGGCCCAGAGCGCTTATCCCGCCGTCCGCATGCGCGTCCGAAACGACCCGCGTCTGAACTGATGATTACGGAGACTACGTGGCAGTAACGACCACACCCGCCGTCGCGACCTCCGCCATATTGGCGCTCGAGGACGGCACGATTTTTCATGGCCGATCCATCGGCGCTAAGGGCAATACGACGGGAGAGGTGGTGTTCAATACCGCCATGACAGGTTATCAGGAGATCCTGACCGACCCGTCCTACTGCCGACAGATCGTCACCCTGACGTATCCGCACATCGGCAACACCGGCACCAATCCCGAGGACCTGGAATCCGGCGCGGTCCATGCCGCCGGGCTGATCGTGCGCGACCTGCCGGCGCTGCACTCGAGCTGGCGTGCCACCGAGTCGCTCGAGACCTTTCTCGAGCGCGGCAAGGTGGTGGCCATCGCGGACATCGACACGCGCAAGCTCACGCGCATCCTGCGCGAGAAGGGCGCGCTGGCCGGCTGCATCATGACCGGCGAGAAGGCCGATCCGGCCGCCGCCGTGCACGCCGCGCGCAGGTTTCCGGGGCTCAAGGGCATGGACCTCGCCAAAGTGGTCTCGACCAAGCAGCCCTACCAGTGGAACGAGGGCACGAACTGGTCGCTCGAGAGCACTGCCAAGCCGCGGCCGGGGCAGCGCGTGCACGTGGTGGCCTACGATTTCGGCATCAAGCGCAACATCCTGCGCTGCCTGGCGGACCATGGCTGTCGCATCACGGTGGTGCCGGCGCAGACGCCGGCCAGCGAAGCGCTGGCGCTCAATCCCGACGGGATCTTCCTGTCGAACGGGCCGGGCGATCCCGAGCCGTGCACCTACGCCATCGAGGCCATCCGTCAGATCCTCGAGACCACCGACCTGCCGGTGTTCGGCATTTGCCTCGGGCATCAGCTGCTCGGGCTGGCCTGCGGCGCGCGCACGATGAAAATGAAGTTCGGTCACCATGGCGCGAACCATCCGGTGCAGGATCTCGCCACCGGGCGCGTGCTCATTTCCTCCCAGAACCACGGTTTCGCCGTGGACGAGGCCACGCTCGGGGAGAAGCTGCGCGCCACGCACCGCTCCTTGTTCGACGGCACGCTGCAGGGCATCGAGCACACCGAGCGGGCCGCCTTCGGCTTCCAGGGACACCCCGAGGCGAGCCCCGGCTCGCATGACGTGAGGGCGCTGTTCGGGCGCTTCGTCGCCATGATCCATGATCGCCTGAACGCCCAGACCGCCGAGCAGGACGGCCGGCGCCGCGCGGCCGAACGATAAGGCTGCGGCCCCGCTGCACACGTCCGCCGCATCCAGTCGAGAACAAAATTCGCGAAGAATGCCTAAACGAACCGACATCGAAAGCGTACTGATCATCGGCGCGGGCCCCATCGTCATCGGGCAGGCCTGCGAGTTCGACTACTCGGGAGCGCAGGCCTGCAAGGCGCTCAAGGAGGAGGGTTACCGGGTCATCCTGGTGAACTCCAATCCGGCCACCATCATGACCGACCCGGAGACCGCCGATGCGGTCTACATCGAGCCGGTCGACTGGCGCACGGTCGAGCGCATCATCGAGAAGGAAAAGCCCGATGCGCTGTTGCCCACCATGGGCGGGCAGACCGCGCTGAACTGCGCACTCGACCTGGTCCGCGAGGGCGTGCTCGACAAGCACGGCGTGGAGCTCATCGCGGCCTCGCGCGCCGCCATCGACATGGCCGAGGACCGCGAGCGCTTCCGTAACGCCATGCGCGAGATCGGCCTGGAATGTCCGCGCTCGCGCATCGCGCACAGCATGGAAGAGGCGCTCGCGGTGCAGAGCGAGATCGGTTATCCGACGGTGATCCGCCCGTCGTTCACGCTCGGCGGCTCCGGTGGCGGCATCGCCTACAACCGCGAGGAGTTCGAGGAGATCGTCGCCCGCGGCCTCGATGCCTCTCCGACCAGCGAGGTGCTGCTCGAGGAGTCGGTGATCGGCTGGAAGGAATACGAAATGGAGGTCATACGCGACAAGGCCGACAACTGCATCATCATCTGCTCGATCGAGAACATCGATCCGATGGGCGTGCACACCGGCGATTCGATCACCGTGGCGCCGGCGCAGACGCTCACCGACAAGGAATACCAGCGCATGCGCAACGCCTCGATCGCGGTGCTGCGCAAGATCGGCGTGGAGTGCGGGGGCTCGAACGTGCAGTTCGCGCTCAACCCGAAGGACGGGCGCATGCTCGTCATCGAGATGAATCCGCGCGTGTCGCGCTCCTCGGCGCTCGCCTCGAAGGCCACCGGCTTTCCGATCGCCAAGGTGGCGGCCAAGCTTGCCGTGGGCTACACCCTCGATGAGCTCAAGAACGAGATCACCGGTGGCGCGACGCCGGCGTCCTTCGAGCCGACCATCGACTACGTGGTCACCAAGATCCCGCGCTTCACCTTCGAGAAGTTCCCCGGCTCGAACGACCGGCTCACCACGCAGATGAAGTCCGTGGGCGAGGTCATGGCGATGGGCCGCACCTTCCAGGAGTCGCTGCAGAAGGCACTGCGCGGCCTGGAGACCGGTGTCGACGGGCTCGACCCGATCATCGACCTGCCGCTCGCCGAGGATGAGCGCCCGCGCCTCATCGAGGAGCTGCGCATGCCCGGCCCGAATCGCATCCACTACGTCGCCGATGCCTTCCGCGCGGGATTCACGCTCGAGGAAGTGCACGACCTGTCGCACATCGATCGTTGGTTCCTCGCGCAGATCGAGGACCTGGTGCGTGAGGAGCAGGCCGTCGTCGAGCAGGGCCTGGCGGCCTTCGATCGCGACCGCGTGCGCACGCTCAAGCGCAAGGGCTTCTCCGACCGCCGCCTGGCGAAGCTGCTGGGGATCGACGAGGCGACCGTGCGCCGCCGGCGCCACACCATGGGCATCAGGCCGGTGTTCAAGCGCGTGGATACCTGCGCCGCCGAGTTCAGCACCTCCACGGCCTACCTGTACTCCTCCTATGACGAGGAATGCGAGGCGGCGCCCACCGACCGGCGCAAGATCATGATCCTCGGCGGCGGTCCGAACCGCATCGGCCAGGGGATCGAGTTCGACTACTGCTGTGTGCATGCCGCGCTGGCGCTGCGCGAGGCGGGCTTCGAGACCATCATGGTCAACTGCAATCCCGAGACCGTCTCGACTGACTACGACACGTCCGACCGCCTGTATTTCGAGCCGCTCACGTTCGAGGACGTGATGGAGATCATCGAGCTGGAGAAGCCCATGGGCGTGATCGTGCAGTACGGCGGGCAGACTCCGCTGAAGCTGTGCCGCGCCCTGGAGGCGGCCGGCGCGCCCATCATCGGCACCACACCCGACTCGATCGACATTGCCGAGGATCGCGAGCGCTTCCAGCACCTGGTGCAATCACTGGGTTTGAAGCAGCCGCCGAACTGCACGGCGCGCACCGAGGAGCAGGCCGTCGCCATGGCCCGTGAGGTCGGTTTCCCGCTGGTCGTACGGCCCTCGTACGTGCTCGGCGGACGTGCCATGGAGGTGGTGTTCAACGAGGACGACCTGCGCGCCTACATGGCCGACGCGGTGAAGGTCTCGAACGACAGCCCGGTGCTGCTCGACCGCTTTCTCGACCTCGCGATCGAGGTGGACGTGGATGCGATCAGCGATGGTGAGGACGTGTACATCGGCGGCATCATGGAACACATCGAGCAGGCCGGCGTGCATTCCGGGGATTCGGGCAGCACGCTGCCGCCGAACAGCCTGAGCGCGGAGCTGCAGGCGGAGATCCGTGAGCAGACCCGCAAGCTGGCGCTCGGCCTGAACGTCGTGGGGCTCATGAACGTGCAGTTCGCCATCCAGAACGGCGTGGTGTACATCCTCGAGGTCAATCCGCGCGCCTCGCGCACCGTGCCGTTCGTCTCCAAGGCGACGGGCGTGCCGCTCGCCAAGATCGCCGCGCGCGTCATGGCCGGTGCGAAGCTGCGGGAGTTCGGTCTGGTCGGTGACCGGGTGCCGAAGTTCTACGCCGTCAAGGAGTCGGTGTTCCCGTTCGCCAAGTTCCCGGAGGCCGACCCCATACTCGGCCCCGAGATGAAGTCGACCGGCGAGGTGATGGGCACCGGGCGCTCGTTCGGCGAGGCCTACGCCAAGGCGCAGCTTGCCTCCGGCGTGACGTTGCCGACGCGCGGGGTGTGTCTCCTCAGCGTACGCGACCGCGACAAGCCCGGTGCCGTGACCCTGGCGCGCCGGCTCATCGCCCAGGGATTCGAGATCGTCGCCACCGACGGGACGGCCAAGGCGCTCACCGAGGCGGGCATCGCCTGTCGGCGTGTGAACAAGGTCCGCGAGGGACGGCCGCACATCGTCGACATGATCAAGAACGACGAGATTGCGTTGATCGTGAACACGACCGAGGGTAAACAGGCGATTTTCGAGTCGCGGTCCATTCGCAGGGAGGCCGTCTACAAGAAGGTCACCTACTACACGACCATCGCGGCGGGCCTCGCCACCTGCGATGCGATCGCGCACATGAACGAGGTGGACGTGAATCGTCTGCGGGATCTGCACAATGAGGTGGCGTCGTGAAACGGATGCCTTTGACGGCAGCAGGCGCCGAGCGTCTGCGTGAGGAGTTGAGGCGCTTGAAGAGCGAAGAGCGCCCGCGGGTGATCCAGGCGATCGCCGAAGCGCGCAGCCATGGCGATCTGAGCGAGAACGCCGAGTACCATGCCGCGCGCGAGCAACAGAGTTTCATCGAAGGGCGCATCAAGGACATCGAGGCACAGCTCGCGAATGCCGACATCATCGATGTCTCGCGTCTGCCGGCCACGGACCGCGTGGTGTTCGGCGCGACCGTGGAGCTCGAGGATCAGGACGAGGGCACGCGGGTGGTCTACCAGATCGTCGGCGACGCCGAGGCCGACATCAAGAGCGGGCTGATCGCGGTCTCCTCGCCGATCGCCCGGGCGCTGGTCGGCAAGTCGGAGGGCGATGTCGTCGACGTGGTCGCACCGAGCGGCACCCGCTCCTACGAGATCCTCTCGGTCAAGTACGTCTAGCCGGCCGGTGCGATCGTGGCCGCAGGCGGATCGCCGGCCTGCGGCTGCACGGCATGGTCAGGGTTTCGCTGCGACGCGGCCGGTCATGATCAGCGGCTCGCCTGGATCCGAGGATCGGGCCGGGCCCCGCGCGCTCGCTGTGGGCTAGTCCGGGAGCACGATCCTGGGCTTGTCCTTGCGGGGGCGGTAGAACACCCCGACGTTGCCGATGCGATGCACCAGGGCGCTCGCGGTGCGTTGCGCCAGCTCGGTGAGCACGGCATCGCGTTGCTCGCGGTCACCGAGGCGGGCGCGCACTTTCACCAGCTCGTGCGCCGTCAGCGCCTGGTCCAGTTCGCCGGCGACGGCCGGCGACAGGCCGCCTTGCCCGACCAGGACCACCGGGTCGCGGCCGTGGGCCAGTCCGCGCAGGTATTTGCGCTGTCGTTCGTTGAGCTCGGTTGCGGTCATCGGCGAGGTCGTTTCGAGGGTGGACTGGATGGTCAGGGCGTCGGCCGCACGGGCCGACGCGGACGTGCAACGTTATCAGATCGAGCGGCCCGGGCGGCGCCGAATGTGTGCAGCGGCGCGTGGATGTTCGTATGTGATTGATATGCAATTGCATTTTGTTGGCGTGAGGCGCTGCCCGGTGCAACCGTCGCGGGCAGGCCTTGCCCGGCATCCGGAACTTCCTTGGCAAGGAGGTACCTTTAAGTCCGAATCGACGGGGCGGTGGCTTGTATTTCGGTCATTGATGCCGATAAAGGGATCGACGGCCGGCATCGGGGCCGGACGCATGGCGCAGCGCGCAGGAACGACGGCCTTGACAACGGGATCCGTCCGGCTTCAGCGACAGCTTTTACTGTGATAGTGTCGATCGTGTGCCCGCCATACAGCCGCCTTGTCCGATCCGACCGGTCGGGCCGCACCGGTCCCCCGCGGGGATCGCGTCCCGACAGCTACGATTTGACCGTGCGCGCCGGGTGCGCGCGTCGAGGGTCCTAAGTTGAACGATCTCGCCAGGAACATCGTCTTGTGGATCGTGATCGCCGTCGTGGTGGCCACGATCGTCAGCAATTTCAGCGCTCGTCAGGCCACCGTCGACGAGGTGCCGTACTCCACCTTCCTCCAGCAGGTGAGGGACGGCGGCGTCGCTGCGGTGACCTTCAAGGGCAATATCCTGCAAGGGACGCGGCCGAACGGCGAACGCTTCACGGTCTACAACCCCGAGACCGACTACACCACGTTGATCGGCGACCTGCAGAAGGCCAACGTGCGCATCAACGCCGCCCCGCCTGAGCGTCAGGGCTTCCTGATGCAATTGTTCATCTCCTCGTTCCCGATCCTGCTGCTGATCGCCGTGTGGGTGTACTTCATGCGGCAAATGCAGGGCGGGGCGGGCGGCCGCGGCGCCATGTCCTTCGGGAAGAGTCGCGCGCGGCTGCTCGGCGAAGACCAGGTACAGGTCACGTTCGCCGACGTCGCGGGCGTGGACGAAGCCAAGGAGGAAGTCGTCGAGATCGTCGAGTTCCTCAAGGACCCGGGCAAGTTCCAGCGCCTCGGCGGCAAGATTCCCCGCGGCGTGCTCATGGTCGGCTCGCCCGGCACCGGCAAGACGCTGCTGGCGCGGGCCATCGCCGGCGAGGCCAAGGTGCCGTTCTTCACAATTTCCGGTTCCGACTTCGTCGAGATGTTCGTCGGCGTGGGCGCCTCGCGCGTGCGCGACATGTTCGAGCAGGCGAAGAAGCATGCGCCGTGCATCATCTTCATCGACGAGATCGACGCGGTGGGCCGCCACCGCGGCGCCGGTCTCGGCGGCGGTCACGACGAGCGTGAGCAGACGCTCAACCAGTTGCTCGTCGAAATGGACGGCTTCGAGGGCACCGAGGGCGTGATCGTCATCGCCGCCACCAACCGGCCGGACGTGCTCGACCCGGCGTTGCTGCGCCCCGGCCGCTTCGACCGCCAGGTGGTGGTGCCGCTGCCCGACGTGCGCGGCCGCGAGCAGATCCTCAAGGTGCACATGCGCAAGTTGCCGCTCGCCGAGGACGTCAAGCCGCAAGTCATCGCCCGCGGCACGCCCGGCTTCTCCGGCGCGGATCTCGCCAACCTGGTGAACGAGGCGGCGCTGTTCGCCGCCCGCGCCAACCGCCGCACGGTGGGCATGGAGGAGTTCGAGCGGGCCAAGGACAAGATCATGATGGGCGCCGAGCGCCGCTCCATGGTCATGGACGAGCAGGAGAAGAAGCTCACCGCCTACCACGAGGCCGGACATGCCATCGTGGGCCTGTCCGTGCCGGAGCACGATCCGGTATACAAGGTGACCATCATTCCGCGCGGCCGCGCGCTGGGGGTCACCATGTTCCTGCCCGAAGGCGACCGCTACAGCACCAGCAAGCGGCGCCTCGAAAGCCGCATCGCCACCCTGTTCGGCGGGCGGCTGGCCGAGGAGATGATCTTCGGGCCGGAGTCCGTGACCACCGGAGCCTCGAACGACATCGAGCGTGCCACGGAGATCGCGCGCAACATGGTCACGCGCTGGGGCCTGTCCGACAAGCTCGGGCCGCTCACCTACAGCGAAGAATCGGGCGAGGTGTTCCTCGGGCGCTCGGTGACCCAGCACAAGCACGTGTCCGACGTGACCGCGCACGCGATCGACGAGGAGATCCGCTCGCTCATCGACACGAACTATCGCCGCGCCAAGCAGATCCTCGAGAACAATCTCGACAAGCTGCACAAGATGGCCGAGGCGCTCATCAAGTACGAGACCATCGACGAGCAGCAGATCAAGGACATCATGGAAGGCCGCGATCCGCAGCCGCCGGCCGGCTGGGACGACACGCCGAGCCCGCCGCCCAGCGGCCGGGGGCGCGAGCGCGACCAGCCCGAGACGCCGATCGGCAAGCCCGTCGGCCAGCACTGAAGCACCGGCCGACGGATCCGGTCCGACGCATCCATCATCCCCGCCCCGGCGGGGATGATTTTTTTTGGCCCGCTGCGCCCGCAGCGTCGTGCTTTCGGCGACAATAGGCGCCCGTCCACACTGCCGTCAGTGATTCCGTGAACCGATTGCTACGCTGCGGGCGTCATACGCTCGATCTGTCCACGCCCGTGGTGATGGGCGTGCTCAACGTCACGCCCGACTCGTTCTCCGACGGGGGCCGCTACAACGAGACTGCGGCCGCGGTGGAGGGAGCCCTGGAAA
>QGUO01000141.1 GCA_003242495.1 Pseudomonadota bacterium
ATCTCGCCCTCTCTATTCGCCGGCGGCTTCAGATGTGTAGAAGAGCCGGCGGCGGTGGCCGGCGGCGGGTTCTGCGGCACGGTTCTCGCGGCAAACCTGCTGCGCCACCGCCCCGCCCTGCCCACACGCATCGTGCTGTTCGAGCGCGGGCCGGCGGTGGGACGTGGCGTGGCCTACAGCGAACGTGGCCATGGCTACCTGCTGAACGTGCCGGCAAGCCGCATGTCGGCGACCTCGGCCGCCCCAGACGAATTCCTGCAGTTCGCGCGGCGACGCATACCTCAGGCGGGCAACGAGGATTTCCTGCCACGCTCGCTGTACGGCGAGTATCTCGAGCAGCTGCTGCTTGCGGCGCAATTGAACGCACCACCCGGCATTGGCCTGGAAATCCGCCATCGCGAAGTGGTGGCCATCCGCCGTATCGATCGCTCCCTGCCCCTGCATGTCGAGACCGACGATGGCCGCACCCTGGTCGCGGACGACGTGGTGCTGGCCGTGGGCAACCCTCCACCGACCTCCCTTCCGGTCACCGCGAGCGTGGCCGACCATCCCGCGTACATCGCAGATCCCTGGCAGCGGGACCTGCGGTTCGCCGGCGGGCAGACCGTGATGCTCATCGGCACAGGCCTCACCGCCGCCGACGTCATCAGCTCGGCCGTATCCGATGAACGCAACATGCCGACATTGCACGCGCTCTCGCGCCACGGTCTCGTGCCGCCGCGACAAAGCGCCTTCCGGCCTGACGCGTTCCGCGGCAACGCCGATGCGCTGCTGCTCGCCGCTTCCACGTCGGTGCGACGCCTGACCCGCTCGGTGCGCGTCCTGGCCGAGGAAGCCGAGCGATGCGGCGGCGACTGGCGCGAGGCGATCACGTTCGTCAGACACATGGCTCCGACACTCTGGCAGCATCTGCCGCAGCGCGATCGCGCCCGGTTCCTCGAGCATCTGCGCGCCTACTGGGACATCCACAGGCACCGGCTGCCCTCGGAAGTGCTGCAGCACATCGAGCTGTTGCGCCGCACCGGGCGACTGCACGTGCATGCAGGCCGCATCTTGAAGGTCGAGCCGCACGGCGAGCGCATCGCCCTCACATGGCGTCCACGCGGCGCAAGTGACACGTGCGCCATGGTGGTGGACTGGCTGATCAACTGTACCGGCCCCGACTATGCGATCACGCGATCTCGCGAGCCGCTGTGGCGCAACCTGCTGCAGTGCGGACTGTGCACACCGGACCCGCTCGGCCTGGGACTGCGCACCGGGCCGGCAGGCGCCGTGATCGATGCGGACGGATGGCCTGGGCCGCATCTGTTCTATCTCGGCCCCATGCTGCGCGCGGATCACTGGGAAGCCACTGCCGCCGCAGAGCTGCGCGATCACGCCGAGCATCTCGCGGGCGTGCTCGCGAACGACCGAACCTAGGCAGGTGCTCGTCAGCTCAGGTGGAGCGCGGCCGCGTGGATCCGGGCGCAGACGCCCCAGCGAGCGAAAAAAAGATCGGGCCGTCCGCTGGCCCAACTCAGGTTGCTCAGGGGGATTGACGACAACCTGACCGGCTTTCCCGGCCGGACGCGGAATCGACGATACCCGGCGCCTGCACTGCGTTCCAACATCGTTTGGTTATCGGCATCTGCGCAGGAATGCATATCACCCGCTTGCCGCCATGGCCGCGCCGGCGTTACCTTGTTGATACCGTGCCGCGACTGCACGCGTCACCCGAAAGTCGTACACTCGCGCCAAGCGCACTGGAGCGAGGGTTTGCACATGACCAGCCGCCCGCATGTTCTGGTTTTCGCTGGCAGTACGCGAGACGCATCGCCGAACCGGCAACTCGCTCGTGGCGTCGTAACGGCCCTTGGCGCGCTCGACGCCCAGGCCACGCTGCTCGAGCTGTCCGAATACCCGCTCCCCCTGTACGACCATGACTTGCAGGCCACGCGGGGCATCCCACGCAATGCCATGGTGGTGCGCGCGCAATTGCAGCGGCATCCGACCTGGCTGATCGTCTCGCCGGAACACAACGGGTCCTTGCCCGCCCTGCTCAAGAACGTGATCGACTGGGCTTGCTGCCCCGTGAGTGGCCAAGCCCCGCTCGGCTGCTTCAAGGACAAGACGGTGGCCCTGCTCTCGGCCACGGGGGCGCGCCACGGACTGCTGCACCTGCGTCACATACTGGAACACCTGGGGGCGCGTGTGCTCGACCGGGAGTTCGTGCTCGAGGAGCCCGTGGCCTTCGATCCCGCCGGCCTGCCGCGCGATGCCGAGCTGCGCGCGCGGCTGGAGGCCTATCTGGCCGAAGTGCTGGACACGGCGGCCGAGCGGGAGCCGCAGGCACCCTGGGCATGGCGCTCCCTCAGACACAAAGCGCGCCCGCCCTTCCCGGCCAGTCCCGGGTAGCCGGGCGGGCGGCGACCTCGCCCGGCCTGCCACCCGTCAGGCGCACAGCGCTTGGATCGCCTGGCGGTACACGCGGCGCACCCGATCACGCTGGCGATGCCGCCCATGCTCCACCTGCTTGCGGCCACCGACCCAAACGCAGTCCACCGCGTTGTTCGGACTGGCAAACAGCCAGGCATCCATCCATGCATCGCCGGAACGACAAAGCATGGCCGGCTCGTCCCTCGCCAGGCTGACCAAGTCCGCGACGTGGCCAACGGCGATCCCCGCGTTCGCCACGCCGAGCGCCCGCGCCCCGCCGGCGAGCGCGCGCCGGAACAGCGCCATGCCGGTCGAGCATGCCTCCAGGCCGATGACATTGCGGGACTGATGCACCAGTCGTTGCGCATATTCCAGAAGCGACAGCTCGGCAGCGAGGCTGATGCACACGTTGGAATCCGTCCCGACGCCGAACTGCCCGCCCGCCGCGATGAATCCTGCAACGGGAAAAATGCCGTCGCCCAGATTGGCCTCGGTCACCGGGCACAGGCCGACGCTGGCCCCGCTGCGCGCGATGGCCTCGATCTCGGTCGCGTCCGCATGCGTGGCATGCACCAGGCACCAGCGCGCATCCACATCCATGTGCTCCAGCAGCCAGCGCACCGGGCGCAGCCCCGACCACGCGACGCAGTCGTGCACCTCGGCGAGCTGCTCGGCGACGTGGATGTGCACCGGCGCCTCGGGAAGCATCCGCACCACCTCGGCAAGCTCGGCAGACGTCACCGCGCGCAGGCTGTGCGGCGCCATCCCTGAGACGCCGCCGGGCAGCGCGGCGGTCAAGGCCTGGCAACGTTCCACCAGCCGCCCATAGCCGTCGAGATCGAGCACGAAACGCTCTTGGCTCGGCTGTGGCGCGGTACCCCCGAACGAGGCATGTGCATAGAACACGGGCAGCAACGTCAGCGCGATGCCCGTCTGCGCCGCGGCCGCCGCGATACGACCGGCCATTTCGGCCGGATCCGCGAAGCGCCGCCCTGCGATGTCGTGATGCAAATAGTGAAACTCGCCGACGCGACCGAAACCCGCTTCGAGCATCTCGACATAGGCCTGCGCAGCAATGGCCTCGAGTTGCTCGGGCGTGATGCGCGAGGCGAAGCGGTACATGACCTCGCGCCAACTCCAGAAATCGTCTCCATCCGAGCCGCGCCGTTCGGCCAGCCCGGCCATCCCGCGCTGGAACGCATGACTGTGTACATTCGGCATCGCCGGGACGATCACGGCGTGGCGCTCGTCGCCGGCCTGCGCACTGACACCCGACTCGATGGCCACGATCCGGTCTGCCACGAGGTGCACGCGCGCCGCGCGCAGCCATCCCTCGGTCGTGAGCAGCTCCTGTGCATACAAGACGGTCATGGATTCGCGCTCCGTGCCGGCGCCCGGGGGGCGCTGCCTTGCATTGGAAACTCGTACGACTATACATTGGCGGCCCGACAGGCAGGACGGCCGCGCGCGCTCCAGCAATGTCCACTGACACGCCCTCCGGAGAGCCTCTGCAGGAACGCGTGTGGCGCAATGCCCGGCTGGCCTGCATGGTTCGCGGTGCGGCGGACATCGGCCTGATCGCGCGCGGCGCCATTCTCGTTCGCGGCGAGCGTATCGCGTTCGCGGGAGACGAACGTGATCTGCCCCCTGGCGGCCCGGCGAGCCGCGAGTCGATCGACTGCGAAGGTCGCCTGATCACACCGGGACTGATCGATTGCCACACCCACCTGATCCACGCAGGCCACCGCGCGCACGAGTTCGAGCAGCGCTTGCGCGGCGTCAGCTACCAGGAGATCGCCGAGACCGGCGGGGGCATTCTTTCAACGGTGCGCGCCACGCGCGCTGCCACCACCGCACAACTGCTCACTGAATCCCTGCCGCGCCTCGATGCCTTGCTGGCCGAGGGCGTCACCACGATCGAAGTGAAGTCGGGCTACGGTCTCGAGCTTGGCGCCGAGCGGCGCATGCTCGAGGCGGCGCGCGAGCTGGGGCGGCTGCGCCCCGTGCAGGTCCACACCACGTTTCTCGGCGCGCACGCCGTGCCGCCGGAGACGGCGAATGATGCCGACGGCTCTCTCGACGAGGTGGCGCGCAACATGCTGCCGACGCTGGCGTCCGAGGGACTGGTCGACTCCGTGGACGGTTTCTGCGAACGCATCGCGTTCTCCCCTGCACAGATCGCGCGGGTATTCGCGGTCGCGGCGGCGCTCGGGATCCGCGTGCGGCTGCACGCCGACCAGTTCTCCAACTCGGGCGGCGCCCGGGTGGCAGCGGCGCACGCAGCCTTGTCTGCCGATCACCTGGAGTTCACCGACGAGCCGGGCGTCGTCGCGCTCGCGCGCGCGGGCACCGTCGCGGTGTTGCTGCCCGGAGCGTTCTATTTCCTGAGAGAGCGCAACCCGCCGCCGGTCGAGCTGTTGCGCCGGCACGGCGTCGGCATGGCCGTTGCCACGGATTGCAATCCGGGCACTTCGCCGCTGACCTCGCTGCTGCTCGCGTTGAACATGGCCGCCACGCAGTTCGGGCTGACGGTCGCGGAATGCCTCGCCGGCGCCACCCGGGAAGCGGCGCGTGCGCTCGGCATGCAGCGCGACATCGGCACCCTGGAGGCCGGCAAGTACGCCGACCTGGCCATCTGGAACGTCGAGGATCCGGCGGAGCTGGTGTATCGGATGGGCTTCAATCCGCTGCATGCGCGGATCTGGAGAGGTCGATGAGCCGGACGTCGCCCGAGACCTGCGCGAGTGCTGCAGCAACCTGGCGCAGGGCGACAGCGCACCTCGATCCCGGCTACCACGTCGCGGCGCAGCAGGGTTCGCGGACCGTTTCGCGCCACCGCGCGTCGGAGGCGGGGTGGCGCGCGCCCGAGTGGCTGTCCATCACACATGGCGAGGCGCCGCTGCTGCTCAGCATTCCCCACAGCGGCACGGACCTGCGCGGCCTCGACTCCCGCTTCGTCTCGCACTGGCTGGCCACGCGCGATACGGATTGGCATGTCGACCGGCTGTACGCTTTTGCGACCGCGTTGGGCGCGACCGTCGTGCGCACCACGGTGTCGCGCAGCGTCATCGACGTCAATCGCGATCCGTCGGGCCGTTCCCTGTATCCGGGACTGGCAACCACCGAGCTCTGCCCCACGACGACCTTCGACGGCGAGCCGCTCTATCGGCGCCCCACGCCCCTGTCGCCGGCAGAGATCGCGCAGCGCCGCCGCGAGTACCACGAGCCCTACCATGCCGCGTTGCGCGCCGAGGCCGAGCGGCTGCTGCGCCGCCATGCACGCATCGTGCTCTACGACTGCCATTCGATCCGCTCGCGCATCCCCCGACTGTTCGCGGGCACGCTGCCGCAATTCAATCTGGGCACCAACGACGGCCTCGCCTGCGATCGCGCCTTGAGCAGCGCGGTCGCGGCGGTCTGTGCCGAATCCGGCTTCAGTCACGTGGTGGATGGTCGCTTCAAGGGCGGCTACATCACCCGCGCGCACGGGCGGCCCGCAAACGGCGTGCATGCGCTGCAGATGGAGCTTGCGTGCCGCGGCTATGTGGCCGAGCCGGACGGTCCGGTGTCGCCGCGCAACTGGCCGCCGCCGTTCGACCCGCAGTTCGCCGCGCCGCTGCAGGCCGTGCTCGAGACGGTGCTCGGCCGGTGCATCGAGTTTGCCGTGAAGGCCGCTGGCTGACAGCGTGTCTGACAACCGCTTCCTCATCGCTGGGCTTGCACATGCATCGCATCGACACCTCTCGCATCATCCGCGCGCCGCGCGGAACGATACTCAGCGCGCGCAGCTGGCTCACCGAAGCACCGTTACGCATGCTCATGAACAACCTGGATCCCGAGGTCGCCGAGCGACCCGCGGAACTGGTCGTGTACGGTGGCGTGGGCCGCGCCGCCCGCGACTGGGCGTCATTCGATCGCATCGTCGCGACGCTGCGCCGGCTCGAGGACGATCAGACGTTGTTGATCCAGTCGGGCAAGCCGGTGGGCGTGTTCCGCACCCATCGCGACGCGCCGCGCGTGCTGCTCGCGAACTCGAACCTCGTCCCGCATTGGGCGACCTGGGAGCACTTCAACGAGCTCGACCGCAAGGGGCTGATGATGTTCGGCCAGATGACGGCCGGCTCGTGGATCTACATCGGCTCGCAGGGCATCGTCCAGGGGACGTATGAGACCTTCGTCGAGATGGGTCGCCGGCATCATGACGGCAACCTGCGGGGCCGCTGGATTCTCACCGCCGGCCTGGGCGGCATGGGCGGCGCGCAGCCGCTCGCCGCCACCATGGCCGGCGCCAGCTGTCTCGCAATCGAATGCCGCCAGTCGAGCATCGATTTCCGCCTGCGCACGGGCTACCTCGACGTGTGTGCACGCGATCTGGACCACGCGCTCGCCCTGCTCGAGGAGGCACGGCGCGACGGCAGGGCCGTTTCGGTCGGCCTGCGCGGCAACGCCGCCGAGGTCCTCCCGGCGTTGCTGCGCCGGGGCGTGAGACCCGATGCCGTGACCGACCAGACCTCGGCGCACGATCCCGTGAATGGTTATCTGCCATTGGGCTGGACCGTCGAGGAGTGGGAGGCGCGCCGGGCGACGGAGCCGGATGTGGTCGCCGAGGCCGCCAAGGACTCCATCGCCATCCATGTGCGCGCCATGCTCGAGTTCCATCGCCAGGGCATTCCCACCTTCGATTACGGCAACAACATCCGCCAGGTCGCGTACGACCGCGGCGTCCGCGACGCCTTCGCCTTTCCCGGCTTCGTGCCGGCCTACATCCGTCCCCTGTTCTGCCGCGGTGTCGGCCCGTTCCGCTGGGTGGCGCTCTCCGGCGATCCCGAGGACATCTACCGCACCGACGAAAAGGTGAAGGAATTGATTCCAAACGATCCGCATCTGCACAACTGGCTGGACATGGCGCGGGCGCGCATCCGCTTCCAGGGACTGCCGGCGCGCATCTGCTGGGTGGGCCTGGGCGACCGCGACCGCCTCGGCCGCGCCTTCAACCAGATGGTCGCTTCAGGCGAACTGCAGGCGCCGATCGTGATCGGCCGCGATCATCTGGACGCGGGCTCGGTGGCGTCGCCCAATCGCGAGACCGAAGGAATGCAGGACGGCTCGGATGCCGTGTCCGACTGGCCGTTGTTGAATGCGCTGCTGAACACCGCCTCGGGCGCGACCTGGGTGTCGCTGCATCACGGCGGCGGCGTGGGCATGGGTTTTTCACAGCACGCCGGCATGGTGATCGTGTGCGACGGCACGCCGGAAGCGGATGCGCGGCTGGCGCGTGTGCTGTGGAACGATCCTGCCACCGGCGTGATGCGTCATGCGGACGCCGGTTACGACCTCGCGCTCGACTGCGCACGCGAGCGTGGCCTGGACTTGCCGGGTATCACTCGCTGACGTTTCGACTGGCGGCTGCGACCCCGCGACGCGCAGCCGCGGCGTAGCGACGCGTGTGGCCTGACCCTCAGATCGCCGCGCCCGGCTCCCCGTGCTCCAGCACGCGCAGGTCGCGGCCGCGCGTCTCCCGCCCGTACTGAGCGATCAACCACAGCGCGATCGCCGTCGGTGCGACGATGAGCAGGGCTGCTGCGCCGAGCGGCGGCGCCACGCCCAGCACGCTGGATCCCTGGGCGATCAATCCTCCGAGCTTGCTGCAGCCGGCGATCCAGCCCGTGGCCCGCCCACGGATGCGCAGCGGATAACTTTCCGCCGTGAACGGCAAAAGAATGGCGATGACGCCGGATGCGCCAACGATCACCAGCGTGAGGGCCGCCATGGGATTGGCCAGCAGCGCCGTCCCGGTCGAGCGCAGCAACAGCCCGATCAGCCCCAGGCCCATGACC
>QGUO01000142.1 GCA_003242495.1 Pseudomonadota bacterium
CGCGCCTCGAGCATGTCGGCCGTGACGGCGGTGATGGCGATCGGCGTGTCTTGCAGGTTCTCGGTACGGAATTGTGCCGTGACCACCACCTCTTCGAGGGCTGGCGCCTGCGATTGCTCGGCGGCCGCGGCGGCGCCCGCTGCAAGTCCCAAGGTGCCCGCTCCCAAAGTGCAGCGGATGGCATTACGCAATGCGACGCTGAATAGCGCCCGCGAACGATCGAGCATTCGGATCCCCCCTTGATGGATCAGGTAGTCAGAAGAAGCAGAAAGAGCTGTTGGTCAGGAAGACGACTTATACATACTAGGGAACAATTCTTATATGGATACACGATTTATCCGGGCAGGTTCAACAGCTGAAGAATTATGCATGGACACTGCCCGTGCGCCCGCCGGCAACATCCACGCCCACGCATGAGGGAAACGACCAAGCGCGACCCAGGGTTGCCCCGATTCGTGACGCGACGGGCTGCCGTCACGCCAGCAGCGCGATGCCACGGAGCGCCGCACTGGCGACCTCTCGAGCGTCGACCGATGAGCTTGGCGGGCGGGCGCGGCCGGCGACTTGCGCGGGCGCCGGCCGCACCGATGCGACCTAGCGGGGCGATCCGGCGCCCTGCTCGGGAGCATCCTCGGGAGCCGCCGGCGTCGGCTCCGCAGGGTTGATCTGAGGCGTCTCAGGCATGATGGGCAACAACGCCTCCACGGTGAGCTCCGGAGCGATGCGCGAACGTCGATCCCCACTGCACGAGAAGCCTCGTCGGACGATGCGCATGCCGAGTTCCCGGAGCACGCTGCGCGACATCTCTTCCAGCAGCTCGCAGTCTTCGGGCTGCAGATCGATCGTGTGGCGCGACAGCGTCACCACCTGCCGCTGCGCCGGAAATATGACGGGATCGTCGAGGCTCGCGCTGGGATCGCCGGTCACGCGCGAGATGAGCTCGCGCCGCGACTTGTCTCGCTTGATCTCCTCGAGCACCTCGGGCGTCACCTCGATGGGCATCATCGCCCGCACCCGCACGTGCATGGAGCGCTCGCGCCGGGCCGCGTTCGGCGCACGGAAACGGTCGGATGACCTGTCCCAACGATCCGAGAAGGGCCCGCGCTCGCCGGGCATCTGCCAGGGGTCTTCCGGGTCCTCCGACGGCATGACGACCAGATCGCAGCCGTGGACGCCCACCTCGATATCGCGGCGTGCGCCGAGCGCGACCAGGATGTAGGCGACCCGGGCCTGCACATAGTTGCAGGGAAGATTCATCCTCGAGCTGCGGTAGAAAAAGCCGAGCTCGTGCAGCTTCAAGACCGCCTGCACCGGCTCGGGCGGCGCCGTCTGAGCGTGCGCCATGGACAGCGCTCCCGCCACCACCGAGATCAGCAAGGCCAGGACCGCGGGACGACAGGCGCCGTCCCGGCAGTGCGCGCCGGAGACGGCGCTCGGTGGGCAAGCGGGTTTCATGGCCTATTGTTTGGCCAAAGCAGGCGCAGGCGCCATCGCGGCTTTCCGGGCCCGGGCGTGTTGCGCCGCAGGCGCCTCGAATGCGCTCAGGTCATTTCGGTGGTCCGCCGGCCCCGAGGGAACCGAGCCGCCGGGTGCCAGCAAGCGCGATGTTTGGATCTGCTACGATGCCCGCCGTCCAAGTACGCTCCGATGCCATGAAACGCACACGTCCGGACCTGTCCACGCGTCGCGCGCTGCTGCGCGGACTCGCCGTCGCGCCGCTGCTTGCCTCGTCCCCGGTCCGCCCGGCCGAGCGGGCTTCACCGGCGGAGCGCAGCGGCCCGCCGCCGCAGCGTTGGCTCACCGCCGCCGACCGCCACCTCACCACGGACGCCGTGGTGCATGCGTTTCAACTGCCTCATCGCGGCAGCGCCCCCACCACCCTGTGCATCACGCCGCAGGGCCGTATCTGGTTCACGGAAAGCAACGGCAATCGCATCGGCTGCATCGAGCCCGATGGCAGCGGGCTGATCGAGTACCCGCTGCCGCATCCGAACAGCTCACCGCGCATCATCGCGCTGGGCGCGGACGGCAACGTCTGGTTCTCCGAGCACAGCGGCAACCGCATCGGGCGCATCACGCCGGACGGCAAGATCACGGAATTCGCGATCCCCACACCCAACAGCCAGCCCCGCGCCATCGCGCTGGGCGCAGACGGCAATATCTGGTTCGGCATGTTCGCCGCCGGCAAGATCGGGCGCATCACCCCGGAGGGGCGGATCACGGAGTTCGAGATACCGACTCCGAACAGCGGCCCGCGGGCGCTTGCCGCAGGCCCCGACGGCAATATCTGGTTCTCCGAGTACCGCGCGAGCAAGATCGCGCGCATCACGCCCGATGGCGCCATCACCGAGTTTCCATTGCCCCGCCCGAACAGCGGCCCCGGGGACATCACAGCGGGCGCGGATGGCGCCATGTGGTTCATCGAGCTCAACGGCGCCGATGGCGTGCCGACCGACGGCAACCGGGTCGGCCGGATCACCCTGAACGGTGAGGTCGAGGAGTTTCCGATGCCCACTCGAACGGGCTCGCCCATCAACATCGCCGTGGGCCCCGATCGCAATGTCTGGTACACCAAAGGCGGCGCACTGGGCCGTGTCCTGCCGGACGGCTCGATCGAGGAGTTCTCCTGCGGAGCAGGCGCGCTCGTGGTCGGCCTGACCGCCGGCGCAGATCGCCAGCCACCGGATCGCCTGGTGAATCGGCTGTATTTCGCCGATGCCGGCCACGACCGGATCGGCTTTTTCAGCTTCTCCTGAGCGGGTCCGCCCGCCCGCGCGCGAGCATGGTCTCTCGCCGGCCAGCCATGCCGGCACGCCAGGCGCGTGGCCGGACAGCGCGTCCCGAGCGCGCCCTCGCCAGGCGCGATCCTGCGCCTGGCAGAACGCCCAGGCGGCGGCGCGGCACTGCGCTCGAGCAAGCCTGTCCGCCAAGGCGCTTACGCAGCGCGTGGCTTCGCGAACGTCGCCGCAGGGCCGCGGCCTCGCGGCGGCATCCCTGTACTCCGCAACCTTGCCAACCGGGCACCTAACGTTGCACGATCCCGCTCCTGGATCCGCCACACACGAATTTTCATGCGACGGGTCCGTACACCCGTTCCATGCAATTGATCCTTGTAATCGCTCTATGTAACTGGGGCTGAACGCGCCGAGAACGACTGAGGGGTAAACAGATGTCAAATTCCGTCACGACCGCATTGTTCATTGGGGGAAAGGAGCGGCAAACCGCCGAGAAAATGGCCATTGCCGATCCCGCTAAGCCCGGTGTGACGGTCGGTTATGCCGCCTCCGCCACCCCGCAGGACGTCAGCGATGCAGTCGCTGCGGCGAAGGCCGCCTATCCGGCCTGGGCCGCCCTGACGCCGCAGCAGCGCGCGGAAAAGATGATGGCGGCCCTCAAGGGCATCGACACCCATCGCGACGAGGACGCCGCCATCCTGTCGCAGGAGAACGGCAAGATCCGCAAGGAGGCCTGGGTCGATTCGCTGGTGCTGGAGCTGCGCTGGAAGCTGGCGCTCAGCCATGCCGATGAGGTCAACGCCACGAAGGTGCTGCCGCCCGTCCCGGGCGCCATTCCGGTGCAGACCACGGTGGGCTACCAGCCCCTGGGTGTGGTCTCCATCATCGTGCCGTTCAACTGGCCGGTCGCGATCCTGGGCGCGGCGCTGCCGCATGCGCTGTTGGCGGGCAACACGGTGGTCGTGAAGCCGCCGCTGACGGCCCCGCTCGCCACCGCCCGCATCGTCCAGCGCATCGCCGAGCAGCTGCCCCCGGGCGTGCTGAACGTCGTGACTGGCCCCGACGCCAACATGACCGCGCTGACCCGCAACCCGGACGTCGCCAAGGTCTGCTTCACGGGCTCGGTGAACGGCGGCAAGAGGATCATGGAGCTCGCCTCGGGCAGCCTGACCCGCGTGACCCTGGAGCTGGGCGGCAATGACCCGGCCATCTTCCTGCAGGACGCGATCATCGACGACACGCATCTCGATCGACTGTTCGGGGCCATCTACGACACCACCGGCCAGATCTGCATGAACGCCAAGCGTCTGTACGTGCACAAGTCGCGGATGGACGAGGTGGTCAACGGCCTGGTCGCACGTCTGAAGAAGGTCAAGCTCGGCTATGGCCTCGACCCGGACACGACCATGGGACCGCTGCATTCCCCGGCGCAGAAGAAGTTCGTCGAGGAACTCATCAAGGAAGCCAAGGAGTCCGGCGCCCAGGTGCTGGAGTTCGGCGAGCTGCCCGGCGGGGAGCTTGCCGGCGGCAACTTCGTGCGCCCGGCCATCGTCGTGAACCCCGATCCGAAGCTGCGCATCGTGACCGAGGAACAGTTCGGCCCCGTGATCCCCGTGATCCCCTTCGAGACCGAGGAAGAAGCCATTCGCATGGCGAACGACACCTGGGCGGGCCTGTCAGGCTCGGTATGGACGGCCGATCTGCAGGCGGCCAACCGGGTCGCCAGCCAGCTCGTCTGCGGCTACGTGTGGGTCAACGATCATGGCGCCACCCGCCTCGACCTGCGCGCGCCCTTCGGCGGCATGAAGGCCTCGGGCATCGGCCGCGAGCAGGGTATCGAGGGCATCCGCGCGTTCCAGGACACGCGCTCCATCGCCCATCTCGACGCGGAAGCGCTGGCCTCCATGGCGCACTGACGTGCTGCGGGGGCGGGCGTCCGCTCGCCCCCGTGTCCGCGGCGCCGGCCCAAGGCAACCGCCTGGCCGGCACCCGGGCCCTCCCTCGCGCCCGCCGCTGCACCCTCCCTGGCGGGTCGGCCGTCAGGCCTTCTTCACGAACTCCGACTTCAACTGCATCGCGCCGATGCCGTCGATCTTGCAGTCGATGTCATGGTCGCCTTCCACCAAGCGGATGTTCTTCACCTTGGTGCCCATCTTGACGACCAGCGACGACCCTTTCACCTTCAGGTCCTTGATCACCGTCACCGTGTCCCCGTCCTGAAGGACGTTGCCCACGGAATCGCGCACCACCCGCGCCGGTTCCTCGTGCTCCGGCTCCGCGGGCGCGTGCTTGGACCATTCGTGCGCGCACTCGGGACAGACATACAACTCTCCGTCCTCATAGGTGAGCGTCGAGTTGCATTGCGGACAGGGAGGATAATCGTGCATTCGTCTGATACTCGATCTGCTGCCGGATACGGCAGCGTGCAAATTCGATAAACGCCGACCGATGCGCGAGACAAGCATGCCCGCCTGATCTCGGCACCGATCGGGGCCCGTATGATGCCTTCCGCGGCCCGGAAGTCCAGACCACGGGTCGTGGGGGTCGGATCAGCGACGACCGTGGATGCCGCAGACAACGGGTATCGGTGAGCGTCTCATCAGGAGTGCGGTTTCAGCCTGCTGGACAGCGCCGGCATTCCAGGAAAGCCGTAGACGCGTCACTCGATCGCCCCTCCTCTGCGGTCGAGTCAATGAACAATCGAAGTACGGACGCCTCAAACCCTGTCGACGGCGCTCACGGTGCCGGCACGGCCTTGCTGCCGCTCCGGGTTCACCCCTTGATGCACATCACTTGCTTCAGGGTGTGCACGACCTCGACCAGGTCCGCCTGCGCGGCCATCACCGTGTCGATGTCCTTGTAAGCGCCCGGGATCTCGTCGAGCACGCCGGCATCCTTGCGACACTCCACGCCTGCCGTCTGCGCCTTCAAATCGGCAATCGTGTAGGCGCGCTTCGCCGCCGCCCGCGACATGCGGCGACCCGCACCGTGTGAGCACGAGTGATACGCATCCGGATTGCCCTTGCCGCGCACGATGTAGGACTTGGCACCCATCGAGCCCGGGATGATGCCGAGCTCGCCGCGACGCGCCGAGACCGCGCCCTTGCGGGTCACCCAGACCTGCTGGCCGAAGTGCTCCTCGAGCGATGCATAGTTGTGGTGACACTGCACCGCGTTGTCGAAGGTCGCGATCTCGCGCCCGAACTCCTCGCGCAGTGCGCCCAGTACCTCGTGCATCATCAGCGCACGATTGTGGGCGGCGTAATCCTGCGCCCAGCTCAGCGCCTCGACGTACATCTCGAACTGCACCGAGCCTTCATCGAGCCACGCGAGATCGCGATCCCGCAGCGCCCGCTCTTCGCGCTCGGCAATCTCGCGCGCCATGTGAATCGCCGTCTCACCGATCGTCTTGCCGATGTTCCGGGATCCGGAGTGCAGCATCACCCACACGCCATTCGCCTCATCGAGGCACAGCTCGATGAAGTGGTTGCCGCCACCCAGGGTGCCAAGCTGCTTGAATGTACGCTTGTGATCATGCTTGCCGATCAGGTCCATGATGGCCAGCCGCTCGTAGCGCTGCGCCAGCTTCCTGCCCGCGTTCGCGAGCGCCATGCCCCGCAATCCATCGTGCTGCGGCGTCAGCGGCCGATCGTGAGCGCTGAAGCCAACCGGCACCCGCGCCTCGATGCGCGAGCGCAGCCGACGCAGCGAATCAGGCAACTGGTCCGCCGTGAGCTCCGTGCGCAAGGCCGCCATGCCGCAGCCGATGTCCACGCCGACCGCCGCCGGAATGATGGCGCTCTTGGTGGGAATCACCGAGCCGACGGTGGCGCCTTTGCCGAGGTGCACGTCCGGCATCACCGCAACATGCCCGGCGAGAATCGGCAGCTCCGCGATGTTGCGCAGCTGCTTGATGGTTTCCGGATCGACTTCGACTCCGGAGGTCCATGACTTCAGGCGGTCGATCTTCAGCCCCTCGAGGCTCATACACATACTCTCTTGAGATTGCACGATTCAGTCGCGACGGGCGCGATCTTTGCTGATCGGCGCGAACACCGAACGGGTTCGCCCGCCTGACGAGCGCCCCGGGGACAGACCGATGGGGGTG
The DNA here is from genome assembly GCA_003242495.1 of Pseudomonadota bacterium. Classification (GTDB taxonomy): domain Bacteria; phylum Pseudomonadota; class Gammaproteobacteria; order Steroidobacterales; family Steroidobacteraceae; genus Steroidobacter. The sequence goes on from QGUO01000142.1 coordinate 6,844, forward strand.
CTCGCCCCGGAAACAAGCGGTCAAGCCGGCGGCCGCCCTCGCCCTGTCCGCCGATTCTGACAGGGTTCAAGGCCACTATCCCGCCTGGTCACTATCCGCTGACCACCAAGGTAGCCGTTCGTGTCGGCACTTTCCACGCCTGCGCGGACGGGCGCGGAAGCAAACTGCCGTCTCGAGCGTTCGCTTCGAACCGCAGCGCTTCCACACCCTCTGGATTGGAGCCCCTCATGAAACTTTACTACTTCCCAGGCGCCTGCTCGCTGGCGACTCACGTGGTCCTGCAATGGATCGGCAAACCGTACGAGACGGTCCGTCTCGATCCGGCGAGCACGAAATCACCCGAGTTCCTGGCATTGAATCCCCACGGGGCAGTGCCGCTGCTCGTCGACGACGGCTTCGTGCTCAGCCAGAACATCGCCATCTTGTTCTACCTTGCGGAGCGCTTCCCGGAGGCCGACCTGCTGGGCGACGACTCCCCTCAGGGCCGCGCGGAAATCCTGCGCTGGCTCGGCCTGCTCAATTCCGACGTTCATCCGGCCTTCAAGCCGCTGTTCAAGCCCAGCCTGTATCTCCCGGACGCGGCGTTCGCCTCCGCGATCGGTGACGCAGCCCGGTCGAACGTACGCAATTACCTAGAGCACCTCGACGCACGCCTGCAGGATCGGGACTGGCTCGTCGACAAACGCTCCATCGCCGATCCCTACCTGTTCGTCATGTTGCGCTGGACGCGCAAGCTCAACATCGACACCAGCGGGCTCGCCAACCTGGCGCGGTTCTTCTCGCGCATGCAGGCGGACCCCGATGTGCAGGCGGTCATCCTGGCAGAGGAAGACCGCGTCGACCAGGACACGCGACTCGGTGCGTGACGAGCTTGGCACGGGCAGCCAGGCATGGCGCCCGCGCCACGGGGCCATCCCACCGCTCACTCCGCGATGCGGCGGATGACGCGGCAGGGGTTGCCGGCTGCGAACGTGTCTTCGGGGATATCACGCGTGACGACGCTGCCGGCGCCGATGACTGCCCGCGAACCGATCGTCACGCCGGCCAGAATGATGGCGCCGCCGCCGACCCACACGTCGTCGCCGATCCCGATGGGCTTGCCATACTCCTGGCTGCGGCGCAGCTGAGGCTCGAATGGATGCAGCGGGGTGTAGATCTGCACGGCGGGGCCGAACAGCGTGAAGCGGCCGATCCGCACCCTGCAGACGTCCAGGACGACGCAATTGAAGTTGAAGAAGACCCGCTCGCCGAGCTCGATGTTCGAGCCGTAGTCGCAGTAGAACGGCGGCTGCATCCATACGGTGTCGCCACCGGCGCCGAACAGCGCTTCGAGGATGCTGCGGCGCTCCTGTACCGCATCCTCCCCGCTGCAATTGAGCGCCTGGCACAGATCTCGGGCCCGG
>QGUO01000143.1 GCA_003242495.1 Pseudomonadota bacterium
GATCGGGGAGGCCGGCGTGCCGGCCGCCGCGTCCGCGCGACAGGCGTCTGCGCGTTGGGCCGCCTCGCCGGCAATCGCTTAAGGTTGAGATTGTAGAACGCTATGAGCTCCATCATCGGCTTCAAGGCATACGACTATCGGGCGCGTCTGCCCGACGAACTCAATCCCGCCGTGGCCTATCGGATCGGGCGCGCCTACGCGGAATTCCTCAAGTCCGGCGCCGGTCCCAAGGCCGGCCCGCGGCGCGTCGTCGTCGGGCGCGACATCCGGCTCTCCAGCGAGGAGCTGTGCGATGCGCTCGGCCGCGGACTGATGGACTCGGGCGTCGATGTCTACGACATCGGCTTGTGCGGCACCGAGGTCGTGTACTTCGCCACCTTCTCCGAAGGGATGGATGGCGGCGTGATGGTGACCGCCAGCCACAACCCGCCGGATTACAACGGCATGAAGTTCGTGCGCGAGCAGTCGCGGCCGATCAGCGGCGACACGGGCCTGCAGGAGATCCAGCGCATTGCCGAGGCCGACGCGTATTCGACGCCGGCGCACAAGGGAAGGCGGTTCGCGCTCGATATCGGGGCGAAGTACATCGACCACCTGCTGTCCTATCTCGATCGCGACCGGTTGCGCAAGCTCAAGGTCGTGGTCAACGCCGGCAACGGCGGGGCAGGCCTGGTGGTCGATGCGCTCGAGCGGCACCTGCCGTTCGAGTTCATCAAGATCAATCATGAGCCGGACGGCAGGTTCCCGAACGGCGTGCCCAACCCCATGCTCGAGGAAAACCGCGCCGCCACGATCGAGGCCATCCGCCACCACGGCGCCGATCTCGGTGTGGCCTGGGACGGCGACTATGATCGCTGTTTTTTCTTCGACGAGCAGGGCAACTTCATCGAGGGCTACTACATCGTGGGCCTGCTCGCGTCGATGTTCCTGAAACGCGAGCCGGGCGCACGCATCGTGCACGACCCGCGGCTCACCTGGGCGACGCTCGACATCGTCGAGTCCCTGGGAGGCCGGGCGGTGATGTCGAGGTCCGGCCACGCCTTCATGAAGGACGTGATGCGCCGGGCCGATGCCGTCTATGGCGGGGAGATGAGCGCCCATCATTATTTCAGGGAGTTCGGCTATTGCGACAGCGGCCAGATCCCCTGGCTGCTGGTCACGCAGCTGTTGTGCGAAACCGGCAAGCCGCTGTCGGCGCTGGTCGGCGAGCGCATCGAACGGTTCCCGGCGAGCGGCGAGATCAACCGCAAGGTGGCCGACGCGGCGGCGACGATCGGGCGGGTGCGCGCCCGCTATGAGCCGGAGGCGCACGCCATGGACTTCACGGACGGCTTGTCGATCGAGTTCGCCGAGTGGCGCTTCAATCTGCGCGCCTCGAACACCGAGCCGCTGATCCGCCTCAATGTCGAGAGCCGCGGCGACGCGGCGTTGATGCGCGCCAAGACCCAGGAGCTGCTGGAATTGATCGGAGGCGAACCCGACTGACCCGGCGCGCCCGAGGCATTCGCTCCTGGCCGGGCGCGGTGCACGGGCTAAAGAAGTTTCCAGCACGAGTCGCTAAAGAACGATCGGCGCCCTCGTCGGCCGGGACGCTTCGCGAGGCATGACCCGCGGCTGCGCCCGGCGCACGCGGGTGTGCGAGCGTCGGGCCGCACAGGGCGGGCCGGCGAACGAGTAGGGAGTGGGGATCCGCCATGATTCACCGCTGCACGCGGCCGCGCCCGCGTGCCCGCATACGCTTGGGTCCAGGACAGGGCCCGTCGCCCGCGTCTTTGAGCCAGCGCGCCGCCGGCGCAGCGAAATGCTCGAGTTCTGCGGCCTGAGCGCCCAACGCGCCGACGCGTTGCGGGAGGCGCAGCGCGAGATCCTGCAGATGATCGCGCGCAATGCGCCGCGGCCGCAGGTGCTGCGGCGTCTGTGCGAGCTCGTCGAGGGCATGGGGCCGCCGGATGCGCGCTGCTCGGTGCTGCTCGTCGGCGGGGAGCCCATGCGGCTGCGCACCGGCGCGGCCCCGAGTCTGCCACCCGCCTACTGCAAAGCCATCGACGGCATTCTAGCCGGTCCCGCCCAGGGATCGTGCGGCACCGCCGCCTGGCGGCGCGAGCCTGTGATCGTCGAGGACATCGCGACAGATCCTCTTTGGGAGCACTACCGCGACCTGGCTCTGGCGCACGGTCTGCGAGCGTGCTGCTCCATCCCTGTCTTCGGCGCCGGCAGCCGGGTGCTCGCGACCTTCGCGATCTACTACGCGGCGCCACGGCGGCCGGCCCAGCATGAGCTGGCGCTGTTGCAGACGGCGGTGGCGCTGGCCTCGGTGGTCATCGAGCAGGCACGCACCGAGGAGCAGCTCAAGGAGAGTTGGACCAAGCTCGAGCTGGCGCAGAACATCGCGCGGCTGGGCTACTGGGAGCGAGAGATCGCGAGCGATCGTATGCACTTTTTCGGCGAAACGAATGCCATTCTGGGGCTGCCCGCCTCGATCTCCGTCGATCGGACCGTCTTCGAGGCCCATGTGCTCGAGGAGGATCGCCACGTGCTGGCCTGGAGCGAGAAGGAGGCGGCCGGCGGTCGTGTGCCCGGGCCCATGGCGTTCCGCATCCGCCGGGCGGACGGCTCGGTCCGCCACCTGTTCGCGCAGCATCGGCTCCTCGAGGACGCCTCCGGCGCGCCGCTCAAGATGGTGGGCACGCTTCAGGATGTCACCGAGCAGCGCCAGACCGAGCACACTTTGCATCACTACCTGTCGCAGCTCGCCTTCCTGGCCAAGGCGGCGCGCAAGGTGAATTCCAGCCTGTCGGTGGAAGAACTCCTGCAGGCGATTGCCGACAACGCCCGCTCGCTGGTCGACGCGCGCGTCGCGGTCGCCGTGATTCTGGCGGACGAGGACGGTACGCGCGCGCTCGAGCGCCGCTCGGTGTCGGGGCGTCGGGCGGGCGGCAGCGCCCCCGACGAGACATGGCTCGAGGTGCCCATCGTCTCGGGCGACGGGCGCCTGCTCGGGTCGATTCGTGTCACCGACAAGGAGGAGGGCGAGTTCACCGCCAACGATGAGCGCGTCCTCACCCAGCTGGCGGACCTCGCGGCGGTCGGCCTCGAGAACGCCCGCCTGTACGCCGAGCTCGAGGCGCGGGTCCGCCGCCGCACGCAGGAGCTCGAGCAGTCCAACCGCGAGCTCGAGGCCTTCAGTTACTCGGTCTCGCACGACCTGCGCGGCCCGTTGCGCGCCATTGCCGGGTTCGCCAGCCTGCTGCGCGAGCAGCACTGCGAGTCGCTGGATGCGCAAGGCCGCCACTACCTCGAGCGCATTCTCGCCGGCACGCAGCGCATGTCGGCCCTCATCGACGACCTGCTGGAGCTCGGACGCGTGACGCGCGTGGAGATCCGGCGCGCCGACGTCGATCTGACGGAGATCGCGCGCACGGTCGTCGCGCGCCTGTGCGAGCAGGCGCCCCAGCGCGCCGTCGAGGTGACCATCGAGGACGGCTGCCGCGTGCACGGCGATCCGCGCCTGATGGAGATTGTGCTCGAGAATCTGCTCGACAACGCCTGGAAATTCAGCGCCGGGCGCGCCCCCGCGCGCATCGGCTTCGGCGCCCGGAGCTTTGCGGGCGGCCATGCGTTCTACGTCCGGGACAACGGCGTGGGCTTCGATCTGCGTTACGCGAGCAATCTGTTCGGCGTATTCCAGCGCCTGCACGCCGCGGAGGAGTTTCCGGGCACGGGCGTGGGACTGGCCACGGTGCAACGCATCATCCAGCGTCATGGCGGACGCATCTGGGCCGAGGCTCAGGTCGAGCGCGGCGCCACGTTCTACTTCACCGTCGCCGAGGGATGAGATGGCGGAACGCTATATCCTGTTGGTGGAGGACAATCCCGACGACGAGGAGCTCACGCTCCTGAGCCTGCGCAAGCGGTCGCTCGGCCACGACATCGTCGTGGTGCGCGACGGGGTCGAAGCCATCGACTATCTGTTCGGCACCGGACCCTATGCCGGCCGCGACGTGTCCCAGGTGCCCACGGTCATTCTGCTCGATCTGAAGCTGCCCAAGCTCGACGGTCTGGGCGTGCTCGAGCGCCTGCGGGCCGACGCGCGCACCCGTACGGTGCCGGTCGTGGTCCTGACCTCCTCGAGCCAGGAGGCCGACGTGCGCGCCTGTTACGACCTGGGCGCGAACAGCTACGTGCGCAAGCCCGTGGAGTTCGGCGCGTTCGTCGAGACCATCGGGACCGTCGGCTGGTACTGGGCCCAGCTCAACGCCCCGCCGCCGGTCCGGGGGCCGTGCTGACCGGGCGGTCGGCCTCGCGGGGCGCGGCGCGCGGCATCAGGCCGACGGGCGCCGGCGGCGGCTGTCGCTGCCCGGCTGCGCCGCGCGAGAATCACGGCAGACCAGGGGTCTAGCCAGGCGCCGCTTTAGTGCTTAAACTACGCGTCCTTCCGGGGACGGTTCACGATTTCAGCGGGCGGTTAGCTCAGCGGTAGAGCACTGCTTTCACACGGCAGGGGTCGCAGGTTCAATCCCTGCACCGCCCACCACCACCTTCAACAACCTTCGTGACGGTCCCGCATCGTGCCGGCCGCGGCCAGCAGCTTTGCGATTCGCGAGTTTTTCACGGCAGTTGTCAGCCCATGAGCATCCGCACCCGTTTCGCGCCCAGCCCCACCGGCATGCTGCACATCGGTGGGGTGCGCACCGCCTTGTTCTCCTGGCTCTACGCCCGACGACACGGCGGCGTGTTCATCCTGCGCGTGGAGGACACCGACCGTGAGCGCTCCACCGAGGAGGCGACCCGGGTGATCCTCGACGGCATGCAGTGGCTGGGGCTCACGGCCGACGAGGGCCCGTACTTCCAGTCACAGCGCATGGATCGCTACCGCGAGGTGATCGAGCGCTTCCTGAGCGAGGGGCTCGCATATCGCTGCTACTGCACCAAGGAGGAGCTCGAGGCCATGCGCAATGCGCAGCTCGCCGCCAAGCAGAAGCCGCGTTACGACGGAACCTGCCGGCAGCGCAGCGCGCCGCGCCCGGGCGTGGACCCGGTGGTGCGCTTCAAGAATCCGCTCGATGGCGTGGTGGTGGTCGAGGACGCGATCCACGGCCGTATCGCATTCGCGAACGCCGAGCTCGACGACCTGATCATCGCGCGCTCCGACGGTTCGCCCACCTACAATTTCTGCGTGGTGGTGGACGACCTGGACATGCGCGTGACCCACGTGATCCGCGGCGACGACCATCTGAACAACACGCCCCGGCAGATCAACATGCTGCAGGCGCTGGGCGCGACCCCGCCGGTGTACGCCCACGTGCCGATGATCCTCGGTGCCGACGGCGCCAAGCTCTCCAAGCGCCATGGCGCCGTGAGCGTGCTGCAGTACCGCGAGGAGGGCTACCTGCCCGAGGCGCTGCTCAATTATCTGGTGCGGCTCGGGTGGTCGCATGGCGACCAGGAGATCTTCACCCTCGAGGAGATGATCCAGAAGTTCGACATCGCGGACGTCAACAAGTCAGCCTCGGCGTTCAATCCCGAAAAGCTGCTGTGGCTCAACCAGCAGCACATCATGCGCGCCACGCCCGAGTATCTGGCCGGGCAGCTCAAGCCGCATCTCGAGGCGCTAGGCGTGGAGGTCACCGACCTCGCCAGGCTCGCCGCGGTGGCCAAGGCCCAGCAGGAGCGCGCCAAGACGCTCAAGGAGATGGCGCGCAACAGCGTGTTCTTCTTCGCCGAGGTGACCGAGTACGAGGAGAAGGCGGCCAAGAAGAACCTCACCACCGAGAGCGCCGCTGCGCTGGGTGCGGTGCGCGAAAAGCTCGCGGCGCTGGAGACCTGGGCGGCGCCGGCCATTCACGAGGCGATCAGCCAGGTGGCGGCCGAGCTTGGCACGGGCCTCGGCAAGGTCGCACAGCCGGTGCGTGTGGCGGTGTCGGGCGGGTCGATCTCGCCGCCCATCGATGTGACGCTGGAGATCCTGGGCCGCGACACGGTCCTCGAGCGTCTCACCCGTGCCATGGACTGGATCGCGCGCGCGACGCCGAACAAGGGATAAGGAACAACGCCGTGGAATGGATCTTCTGGCTGTGTGTCGTCGGTGCGATGTACAGCTATGCGATCTATCCGCTGCTGCTGCGTTGCGTGGTGCCGCGCCGCGCCGCGCGCCCCGTGGCCGCCGGCGCACCCCTCACGGTCACCCTGGTGATCGCCTGCCGCAACGAGGAGCGCCGTCTCGCAAAGAAGATCGAGAACGCGCTCGAGGTCACTTATCCGCTCGCCGAGATCCTGGTCGCCTCGGATGCCTCGGACGACCGCTCCGATGACATCGTGCGCAGCTATGCCGACCGCGGCGTGCGCCTGGTGCGCTCCCCGGAGCGACGCGGCAAGGAGCACGCGCAGGGCCTGGCCATCGCTCAGGCGACGGGCGACATCATCGTGTTCTCCGACGCCGGCACCGACCTGCCGCCCGAGAGCATCGGCTTCATCGTGGAGCGCTTCGGCGATCCCTCGGTGGGCGCCGTGTCCAGCGAGGATTTGTTCATCGCACCCGACGGCAAGCTGGTTGGCGAGGGCGCGTACGTCAAGTACGAAATGTGGTTGCGGCGCCTGGAGTCCGAGCGGGCCGGGCTGGTCGGCTTGAGCGGCTCGTTCTTTGCGGTGCGCCGCTCGGTGCTCACGCGCTGGGACGCGACCATCCCGAGCGATTTCGCCTGTGCGCTGATGACCTTCCAGTCCGGGCTGGTGGCCGTGTCCGATCCGCGCGTGCGCGGCATCTACAGCGACATCAAGGATCCCGCAAAGGAATACCAGCGCAAGGTGCGTACCGCGGTGCGCGGCATGACCGGGCTGGCGCGGCTCGCCGGTGTGTTGAACCCTTTCCGCTATGGATGGTTCGCTTTCCAGGTCTGGAGCCACAAGCTCATGCGCTGGCTGGTGCCCTGGTTCCTGCTGGGCCTGCTGGCGAGCTCTTTCGCCCTGGCGAACACCGGCCCGTTCTACCGCTGGGCGCTGTACGCACAGCTGCTCGGTTACGCCCTGGTGCTGGCCGTGCATTTCATCCGGGGCATGCGTCAGCTGGGCATCGCGCGCATCGCCTACTACTTCGTGCAGGCGAACGTCGCGCTCGCACACGCCGCCATCCTGTTCCTCTCCGGTAAGCGCATCGTCGTGTGGAATCCGTCGGTGCGCTGACGGCAATCGTCAAGCGCAACGGTCCGGTCGTTTCGTCCGTCGAGCCGTCTGCACGCGCGCCTCTCGTTTGCCCGCGTCGAAAGTGCAAGACACAGCTCAACGACGTCACGCCGACCTGTCGTCGATCGACCCCGAGCTGTCCTCGTCGCGATTCGCGCCCTTGATTCCGGTCACAGTGCGCCCGGTCACGGACTTTTCGTGGGCGGACGTGCTACAACGGTTGGTTCCTCAACAGGAATCAACAACTCGTGCGTTACAACTGGAAAAACATTCTCAAGCTCATGCCCGTCGCGTTGTGCCTTGCCGGCTGCGGCGACGATTCTTCCTCTGTCTGGCAGCGCATTGCCGACCTGCCGGACGAGCCGCCGGCCGCCGAGCAGGTCGTGCCGGGGCCGGTGCGTGGCCGGGTGCTCCTCGACGAGCCGCTGGTCGGCGCCGCCATCACCCTGGAGACCCATGACGGGCAGTTGTTGCCCGGCACGGGGATGACCGACGAGGCGGGCGTCTTCGAGATCCCGGTCACGGAGGCGCGTCATGGCCTGCGCGTGGTGGCGGTGGGCGGCTCCACGAGCACGGGCGGCACGTTCCGCGGCAGTCTGTCGGCTTATGTGGAGCCCTTCGATGCCGATTTCGATGTGTTCCTGACGCCGGTGACCACGATGGCGGACCGGTTGCGCATCCTCGATGGGCGTTCGGCTGCGGAGGCGGAGCTGCGCATCGCCAATTATCTGGCGCTCGAGCCGGGCCGGTCGATCGGCACGGATTTTCGGACGCTGCGCGATTTCAACCACGGCGTGTTCATGAACGACGCGGCGGCCTACGGCTTCGATGCGCTGGTGAACAGCATCGTGGCCGAGGCTTCGACGGACCCGAATGCGCAACGTCGTTTCAGCATCGATTTTCCGCAGGTGACGCCGCTCGCATCGCACATCGGCATGGAGCTGATCAAGAGCGCGGTGAGCGGCGCCGGCTCGTCCTTCGCCGGGTCGGTGCTGGCCAAGATCGGTTTGGACGGCGGCGCGACGGCAGTCCTGTCCCAGCTGCAGGCCATCCGCAATCAGCTC
>QGUO01000575.1 GCA_003242495.1 Pseudomonadota bacterium
TGCCGATCGAGAAACGCCTGTTTGTCTCGCCAACGGGTTCGAGGTGATGGCGATTCGTCGGAAGCCGCTGTTGGATGCTAGTCCCGCCCCGCGCCCAGGTTGACGTTGACGCGCAGCTTGCGGGTCGGCCTGCGGGGCGGCTCGGTGAGCTTCACATAACGTAGCTAACGATCGAGCGTTGAGCGCCGGCGAGATCAGTCTTGCCTGCACGACCGTGCGCGTGCCGGCCGCGGCATTGCGGATTTCTCCAGGCCCAGAACGGCTCTGCGGAAGCAGACCGGATGCGAGCGAAGGCTTGTAAAAAATTACGACATGCTGGGCGCCGGCGTCCGGCGCCGGCAGGCGAATCGACACGTGCCCGCCGGTTTCGAACAAGAATCCCGTGACATTCGTGTGCGGGAAAGCGAAAGTCGGCGCACCATGGCCGTGCTGGAACGACCCTTGCTGAAACGATTGTTCGCGGTCCGACCCATCGAATCGCTGTTGCGCGATCTCCAGGCCGCGCCGCCGCTGAAGCGCGTGCTGACCGCCCGCTCGCTGACCGCCATCGGCCTGGGTTCCACCATCGGGACAGGGATCTTCATCCTCACCGGCACGGTGGCCGCGAATCATGCCGGGCCGGCACTGACCCTGGCACTGCTCATCGCCGCCATCGGCTCCAGCCTGGCGGCCATCTGTTACGCGGAATTCGCGGCCATGATCCCGGTCTCGGGCAGCGCCTATACCTACACCTATGCGACCTTGGGTGAGGCGGTCGCCTGGTTCATCGGCTGGAACCTCTCGCTCGAATACATGATGTCAGGCGCCGCGGTGGCCGTGGGCTGGTCCGAGTACGTGGTGCAACTGCTCGATACCTTCGGCGTGCGGCTGCCCGAGGTCCTGACCAACGCGCCCTTCGACAAGACGGCGGATGGCACGCTCGGCAGGACCGGCGCGCTCATCAACGCGCCGGCCGTGCTGGTCGTGCTGGTGCTGGGGGCGGTGTGCTATGTCGGCATCCGGGAATCGGCGGGCGTCAACATGCTAATGGTCGCCATCAAGGTGGGCGTGATCGTGGTCTTCGTGGTCGCCGGGCTCGCGTTCGTCGACGCGTCCAACTGGGATCCGTACATCCCACCGAACACCGGGAAGTTCGGCGAGTTCGGTCTGAGCGGCGTCATGACCGGCGCGGCCATCATTTTCTTTTCCTACATCGGCTTCGATACCGCGTCGACGACCGCGCGCGAGGCGCGCAATCCGCAGCGCGACGTGCCGCTCGGCATCCTGGCGGCGCTGGGCATCTCGGCCGTGCTCTATATCGCCATGGCGGCCGTGATGACCGGCATGGTGCCGTACCTCGAGCTCGATGTGGCGGCGCCGGTGGCGGTGGCCCTGAACGCGCATCCGCAGCTCGCATGGCTGGGTGTGCTGGTCGAGCTGGGCGCGATCATCGGCATGACCTCGGTGATCCTCATGTCGCTCCTCGGTCAGCCGCGCATTTTTCTGGCCATGGCCGAGGACGGTTTGCTGCCGCCCGCGATGAAGGCCGTGCACCCCGTGCACCGCACGCCGCACGTGGCGACGGCGATCTCCACGGCGGTTGCGGCGATCGTCGCGGGACTGTTTCCATTGAACGTGCTGGGCGAGTTGATCTCCATCGGCATCCTGCTGGCGTTCACGGTGGTCTGCATCGGCGTGCTGGTCCTGAGGCACACCCGGCCCGATCAGCCCCGGCCGTTCCGCGTGCCTTTCGCGCCATTGACCTGTGTGCTGGGCGCGGCCGTGTGCGGCGGCATGACACTGTTCTTGCCGGCGGATACCTGGTGGCGGCTGGCCGTGTGGACGGCGCTCGGCTTTGCGATCTATGCGGCATACGGTTACCGGCACAGCAAGTTGCGCTTGGAGTGAGCACTGATGACAACGTGCGTGTGTGGTCCGGCATTGACGCTGCCGACGCAGAGCATGATGATGCGTGCGTCTCGCCGGTCGATCGGTCGACCATGTCTTCGAGGGGGAGGGGTGTTATGTCAGCCGTTCGCCGAGCATGACCAACGGGTCCACGCCGGCTGGTCGGCGTATGAAGCGGCCTCGAACAACACCGGGGTGAGGTATCGCGCTTGCTTCCATCCAGGCACGCAGGACCGGTTCAACCACGACACGATGTTGCGCCATGACGAGGCAGTCGCGAAGCGGGTCTG
>QGUO01000144.1 GCA_003242495.1 Pseudomonadota bacterium
GATCGTTGCTGGGACGGCGTGGAGTGGTAGCCGGCGCGGGGCGGGTCGGCAACGCCCCCCCCCCCGCGGCGCACGCGGTCTACAATGGCCGGGTTCGCTCTTCGCCGGATTCAGCATGGAACTCGTCGCACTGGTTTTCCTCATCCTGGTCAATGGCTTCTTCGCGATGTCGGAGATCAGCCTGGTCACTGCACGGCGCGCCCGTCTGCAGCGGCTGATCGACGCCGGCGACCTGCCCGCGCAACTGGCCGCACGCCTCGGCGCCGAGCCCACCAAGTTCCTGTCCACCATACAGATCGGCATCACTTCCGTCGGCCTGCTGAGCGGCATCGTGGGCGAAGCGACATTGGCGCCGCCGCTCGAGGAGCGCCTGGTCGCGCTCGGCCTGTCGGAGACGGCGAGCGGATATCTCGCCACGGCCATCGTCGTGGCCCTGGTCACTTATTTCGCCATCGTGGTCGGCGAGCTCGTCCCTAAACGCATCGGCCAGACCCATGCCGAGACCGTCGCCCGGCTGGTCGCGCCGCTCATCCAGTCGCTCGCCGTCATATCCAAGCCGTTCGTCGCGCTGCTGGGTGGCTCCACGAATCTCCTGTTGCGCCTCATGAGGATCGACGAGCGCAAGGGCAGCGCGGTCACCGAGGAGGAAATCGACGCGCTGCTGGCCGAGGGCTCCGCCGCCGGCGTCATCGAGCGCGACGAACACCGCATGGTGCGCAATCTGTTCCGGCTCGATGATTTGACGGTGGTCTCGCTCATGACGCCGCGGCTCGACATGGTGACCCTGGACGTGGGCGCGACCAAGGCGGACGTGCTCGCGACCCTCGACTCCTCGCCGCATGCGCGCTATCCGGTGGTGCGCGGCAGCGACGAGGACATCGTCGGGGTGGTCTCGGCGCGCGAACTGCTGCTGCGCACGCTGCGCGGCGATGCGCTCGACCTCGAGGCGGCGGTGCAGCCGCCGATCTACGTCCCGGAAAGCATCAGCGGCATGGACCTGCTCGACAATTTCCGCAAGACCGGCGACCACATGGCGTTCGTGATCAACGAGTACGGCACGGTGCTCGGCCTGATCACGCTGCATGATCTGCTCGAAGCCATCACCGGCTCGATCGTCACGCCGGGACCCGACGGTCAACTGGCCGTTGCGCGCGAGGATGGCTCATGGCTGCTGGACGGACAGATCTCCATCCATGAGATGGCCGACCTGCTCGGGATCCGGCTCGATCCCGGCGTCGAACGTGACTATCACACGCTGGGCGGGATGATCGTCCACGCGCTCGATCGACTGCCGAAAGTCGGCGAGCAGGTGCGCCTCGATGGGTGGCAGTTCGAAGTGGTGGACATGGACGGCAACCGCGTCGACCGTGTGCTGGCCTCGTCGCAGGCCCCGGCGCAGCCGCCTCCGGGTTGAGCGCTGCAGCCTCGCGTCAGTGCAGCCGGCGACGGGGCTCGGCAGGCCGCGGCACGCAGTGGCTGCGCACGATGCGACAACGTCGGCCGGCGCCTGCCCGGCCGACGCGTCGACGCTTCGACGTTGCGCCCCGCGAACCGCCACGTGACCGCGGGGAGCCCGGCGCCATGGCGGGCCGGATCCAGACGCTGCCCCGTCAGGAGCTGGCTGACGCTGCGCAGGTCTCGAGGTTCATCGCCGCCAGAGCGGCATCGAGATCGAAGGCTGCGACATTGCCGTCGTCGTGCACCGCGTACAGGGCACCGCCCGCGAAGCCCTCCATGGGCTGTTGGGTCAGCCAGATGCCATCGGTGTTGCGCGTGACCTCGCCCGCGAAGCGGCCGAGCGGCTCGAGCGAACGGCGATCGAAGACATTGAAGACATTGCGCGCCTGGTCCTGATCCACGACGAACCAATAGCCTGCTCCGCCCGCGCAGCGATACAGGGCGATCCCCTCCGGCTCGTACCGAAAGACGCCCTCGCCCATGATTTGTCCGGTGAACTCGCCGGCGAAATCGTAGATCTTGATGGTGCGCTCGGATTCGAGCTCCTCGGCGAGCAGCAGGCGGTCGTGCTCGGCATCGCCGAAGATCGACTCCACCTTCCTCAGCACCCCCGGGCCGTCGGTCGCCCCGAAAGCGCGCGCCAGCTCGGCCTGCAGGCCGCCCTGGTTCACGGTCACCCGATACTTGCGCACCCGCTCGCCCAGCTCCTCGTCGGGCGGAATGCGCTCGTCGGCCTGCTCGTAGTTGTCCGTGACGAACACCTCGTACGTCCCCTCGCCCGTCGCATGGACGAAGATGCCATAGGGTCGCACCAGGTCCTCGCCGAACACACCCACGGGCGCCAGCTCGGGCAGGCGCAGCACCTGCACACGCGCATTGTCGCGCTCGACGATGAAGGCCAGGTCCTGCATCACCGTCACGCCGTTCGGGCGCCGGAACTCACCCAGGCCGCTCCCCGACCCGCCCACCCGGCGCAACGGCGCACCGTTGACGGCGTCGTAGACCAGCAGCACATCCGTGGCCTTGGCGGTCGCCAGCAGCCAATGATCCCCGGTGCGCGAATGCCATACGGCCACGGAATCGACGTTGTCCGACTCGTTGCGCGGCGTCAGCCAGCGCTCGGCGACGCTCGCCGTGCGCGGACCCGTATCGACCGCGTCCATTTGCGGGGGCTGGCCATCGCGTCCGCATGCTGCGAGCGCGACCAGGCTGGCGGCGCCCAGGACGCAGGCGCCGAGCACAGAGTTGTTCATCGTTGCTCCGGGATTGTTCAAAGGAAAAAAGGCGCGGAGGTCTGGAGCGGCGCGCACCACCTGTCGTGCGATGCGCGCCGTGGGATCAGAAGCTCACCGTGAGCGATGCGGAGATCGTCGTGCCAACGTCGTAGCGATTGTAATACACGACGTTTCCGCCTCGCTCCTGGAACTCCTTGTAACCGCGACCGAACAGGTTGCGCGCTTCCAGCTTGAGCTCCATGTCGGTCTCGAACAGGCGCAGCGCCTCGCGCGCCACGAAGTCCACGCGCAGTCCCGGCGATTCGTAAATGTCCGGCAGGCCGGCGGGGCCGCGGCTGGTCACCCGGTCGCTCGCGTAGGAAAACAGCAGCGTCTGCTGCGACAGCCGGCCGGGGTTCTCGAGGCCGATCTGCAGATTGACCAGGTGATCGGACTGGCCGGTCAACGGCGCGCCGTCCGCGAAAAAGTTCCTCGCCGGCTGCACAGTCGTGCCGAACACACGCACCGTGTCGCCCGCGTCGACATTGATCTGCGAGTCGGTGTAGGTGTAGTTGCCGATCACGACCGCGCGGCGCGCGGCAAGAAATCCGCTCGCGAACCAGTCATCGAGCGCGAAATACTTCTGGATCTCGAGCTCCGCGCCGTACAGCACGGCCTCCGGCGCATTCGCGAAGCTGGTCACCGGCCGGTTGTCGTTGAACCCGGTGAACGCCTCGATGGGATCGTCGATGCGCTTGTAGAACCCCGCGACCGAAAAGCGCTGCTCGGGCGCGAAGTACCACTCGTAACGCACCTCCGCATTGAAGAATTCGCTGTCCGCCAACAGGGGATTGCCGCGAAACTCGCGGTTGGCTTCCGGGTCGTAGTACAACTGGTACATGAGCTCGCGGAACTGCGGCCGCGCCACGGTCTTGGACGCATTGAGCCGCACCTGCATGTCGTCGCGGAACTTGTAGGTGAGCGTGGCCGCCGGCAGCCAATAGTCGTTCTCGATGCTGGTCGAGGCGCCGGAGCTTCTCGGTCGATTGAATACCTCGATCGGCCGGACGTGCTGTTCGCCGCGCTCGAAGCGCGCGCCCGCGCTGAGCTCCAGGCCATCGGTCAGTTCCGCCTGCAGCTGCGCGTAGGCCGCTTCGGTACGCAGGCCTGCGGAGAACGCTGCGTCGTTCTCGGTCATCTCGATGAGCCCGATGTCGAAGAACTCGATGACGGCCCGGCTGAGCAAGTGATCGGGCCGGAGCATGGCGACGCCGCTGGGGAAGGTCGACGGCGCGACGATCTGAAACGCGCGCCGTGTCGAGTCGCGCTGCGTGTCCGTGACATCCAGGCCGGCGGATAGCGCAACCCGCGGCAGGACCTGGGCGGTGAGATCCACCCCCGCCGACCACAGGTCCTCTTCGAGATCCGAGAACGCGATCTCGGCATAGCCGTTCTGCCCGTTGTCCAGGCGATTGATGAAGTACTCGCCGTACGGGCTCGCCGCCTGGTTGGTGCGCACATAGCCGATGTCGAGCTCGTACGGCGCCTCACGCCTGGACCTGGAATACGACGCGCGGGTGTTCACCTGCAGCCCATCGAAGTCGAACCCGCCGGTCAGCTGCGTGCTCGCCAGTTCGCGCTCGTACCAGCCCGTGGTCTGTTCATGGAAGTCCACACCGGGCTTCTGGCTGTTCTGCCGGCCTTCGCCCAGGCTGGTGCGCTTCAACGTGTCATGGATGTAGAGGTTCGTCCAGCGCAGCCTGTGGCCCTCGCCGAACTCGTAGCCGAGCCCCAGCAGCGCATTCGCGACGGCACGATTCTCGGTCGAGACGACACGGTAATCGTGGTCGATGACGGACAGGTCGGCGCTCGCCGGCGTCTGCTGGAGATTGTCGCGCGTGCGCCAGTCGTTGCTGAAGCCCGCCGTGGCGATCACGCCGAGCTCCGAATCGCCGAGCTGCCAGGAGGTCCCGCCGGTGATGTTGGCCGACCAGTTCGGCGGAGTTTCGCCGATTTTCTGCACCAGGCCGTTGTGGCGGCTCACGAGCTGGCTGGCAATCTCGCCGGCATCCACGTTCCCCGAGCTCACGCGCTCTCCGCTGGCGAGAAACTCCGCGAGCGCCGGCGGCATGTCGCGATTGCCATAGCCGGTCCAGTCGTACTTGTTTCCGTAGTAGTTGTAGCCGAGCTGCCCCGTGGTCTCGGTGTCGCCGCTCATCCCGACGTTCACGTCGAAGAACGGCTGCGGGGGAATGGCCAGCGTGGTCAGGTTGATGACGCCGCCGCCGAACTCACCCGGAAAGTTGGGCGAATAGGTTTTCTGTACCAGCGACGACGCCACGACATCGGTCGGGAACAGATCGAGCGGCACGGCGCGACGCATGGGCTCCGGGCTGGGCAGCGGCGAGCCGTTGAGCAGCGCCAGCGAGTATCGGTCGCCCAGGCCGCGCACGTAGACGAACCCGCCGCCCACGACGCTCAGGCCGGTGACGCGTCCCAGGGCGCCCGCGATATTGCCTTCGCCCGTCCTGGCGATGTCTTCCGTCGACAGCACCGTGATGACCTGTGTGGTTTCCCGTTGCAGGTCGCGCTCGCGACGGCCCACCACCACGACGCCGGGAATGCCGCCGGGCAAGGCGACATCGACGGATTGCGAGGCAGTCCGTTCCGCAGGTGCGGACGCGGCAACGGTCCCTTCCGGCCGCTCGGAGCCGTCCACTTCGAGCGGCGTCTGGGCGAATGCCTGCGTGGAAATGGCGGTGGCGGCGAGCACTACGCCCCACGTGCGCGGATTGGCCATGTGGATTCCTGCTATTCCTCTGAACGTTCGGGCTTCGCTGCGACGGGTCGCGCGATCGGCGACCCGCCGCAGGCAGATGCATGCAATCAGTCGGCGAGCGACGGCAGCGA
This sequence comes from Pseudomonadota bacterium, assembly GCA_003242495.1. Lineage (GTDB taxonomy): Bacteria > Pseudomonadota > Gammaproteobacteria > Steroidobacterales > Steroidobacteraceae > Steroidobacter. The sequence continues at coordinate 5,583 of QGUO01000144.1, forward strand.
GGTGCAGGCCGTGCTGGTCGGACCGAAGTTCGCCGTCGCCGAGTTACAGGTCCAGCCCGCGTACCAGGTGTCATTGGCATCGCGAACCGCGCCGATGTAATCGGTAGTGTCGAATGCGGGATCGTACGCCGCCGGATCCGCAGCCGTGACCGCCGCCTCGTTCGCGCCATTGACGAAGGTGTCGGCCAGCGTCGCCGTGAACCCGGCATCGTTGTTGGCGCCCGCGTCGAACACATCGGCGACTTGCGTGTCCGTCACGCCGCCGGTGCCCACGAACGGCGTGCCGGGCGCGCACTGCATGACCACCGAGTGGAACACCGGCGGGCCGAGCTTGTCGGTGGCCGGGTCGGCCGTCAGGATGTTGCTGCCATGCAGGCGCAGGCAGGGCATGGGGCTGGTCACGATGCCGTTCACCAGCGTTGCATCGGCCTTGCCACGGAACAGCATGGCGGCATTGTTGCCCGAGGCGGGATTGCGATGGATCAGGGTGAAGTTCGCGAGCTTCAAGTGAGTGCGCGGCGTCTGATCCTCGAGCGCATTGGCGGAGTCGAGCTCGATCAGCGAGTCGGCGCCGCCAGAGGTCTTCTGGACCACGATGGCGTACTGGATCGTGCCCCGGTAGCCCGTGTCGAGGTCCATGCTGTCGTCGTCGGCGCCGGTCACCACGATGCGGCGCATGTGTGCGGTGCCACCGAAGTTCTCGAAGCCGTCATCGGAGCTGTTGTGGGACTGCACGTACTCGATGGTCGTGCCACTGCCCACGCCCGAAAGCGTCAGCGCCTGCAGCTCGTTGTTCGCGGACAGCACGTAGCCGGAGTAGCGGATCTGCACGTAGCGCAGCGTGCCGCTGTTGTCCTCGGGCAGTTCTCCGCCGTAATGAGCCGGATCGGTTGCACCCTCGGTCTGCCGCTCGCACTCGACCGTGCCAGGATCGGCATCCGGCGCGATCGTGCAGTCGGTGATGGGTGCGCGACCGAGCAGGACGACGCCGCCCCACTGGCCCTGCGAATCGTCCGTCGCAAAGCCCAGCACGTTGTCGCGGCTGGTGAACACGATGGGCCGCTCGGCAGTGCCCTCGGCCTCGATACGATTGCCGCGGTTCACTGCCAGCCAGGACACACCGGTGTGCGCGAAGATCACGACGCCCGGCTCGATCGTCAGGACGACCGGTTCCTCGCCGGGCGTCGGCTCGGCGCCCAGGTCGTCGCCCACATCGACCCGACCATCCATTGCATACAGCACGCCCGGCACGCGCGGCAGCGTCGTGCTGACCGTGAATCGACTCGGCAGCGCGCACACCCGGTACGTGCCGGTCGGTCCCGTGATGGTTCCGTAGTCGTCCAGGCCGGCCGGATCGGCGATGGCCGGGCACGCTTCGGCAGGAACGGCCAGGTTCGGGTCCTGCGGACCCGGATCGCCGGGCGCAGGAGTGGTCGGCGGCGGATTAGTGATGTTGATGGTGCCCCCGCTGCCGGCCGAGGAGATTTCATCCGCGCCACAGCCCGCAAGGCTCGCCGCCACGGCGGCCGCAATGATCCACTGGAAAGTTCGCATCTAGTCGCTCCCGAAGACGAGCTGAAAGAAAACAGTCATTGGCCAGACGACGACATCGTTGTCGCGCCGTGCGCGGCAACCGTTGTGATTTCGGTATGCGACGGGACTATAGGTAGGGTGTCTTACGGATCTGCGACGGTGTCGTGACAGTTTCGTGACGACTGTATGGAAGCGGTCGACGGATCGGGCGAGCCGCGCGTCCGCTTGCGCGCGAACGTCGCGACCGGTCGCCGACAGACGCCGCCGACCAGGGACGTTGGGTCGGGCGGCGCAATGTGAACGACAGGTGCGCCGCATCTTCGGCGGCGCGGCGAACAGTGGTGTGGGTCAACGCCAGCCATGCGACGCAAGGCGGGCGTGCATCGGTCGGCGCCGCGAACGCCCCAGGCTGCGCCGCCGGTGGGCCCGGCGGCAGGTCGGCCTACGTCAGCCGGTCGCGACGTCGCGTTCGCGGGGCACGACCCGCGACAACGGGAAATGACAGGTGAAGGTGCTGCCCACGCCTTCGCGGCTCTCGATGCTCAGCTTGCCGTCGTGGCGCTGCACGGCATGTTTGACGATGGCGAGGCCCAGGCCCGAGCCGCCCAGGTCACGGGCGCGCCCGGCATCGACCCGGTAGAAGCGCTCGGTGAGCCGGGGGATGTTCTCCGCTGCAATGCCGACGCCCGTATCCTTCACCGAGACGTGAGCGCCGTCCGCATCGACCCACCAGCGCAGCTCCACCTGCCCTTCGGGCGGCGTGTACTTCACGGCATTGGAGACCAGGTTCGACAGGATGGAATGCATTTCGGTCTCGCTGCCGCGCAGGAAGGCATCGCTCTCGATGCGCAGCGTGACCTGGCCTGGGCGGGACTCCTGCGCCATGACGTCACGGCGTATGAGGGCCAGCATGCCGCCGATGTCGAGCAACTGCTCGTCCTGCATGCGCTCGCTCGACTCGAGCTTGGACAACTCGAGCAGGTCGTTGATGATGGCGCCCATGCGATCGGCCTGGCGGCGCATCTCCTGCAC
>QGUO01000145.1 GCA_003242495.1 Pseudomonadota bacterium
GGCCTCTGTGGGTGGCACTCGTCCTGCTCGCCGCGGGCATCGTGCTCATCGCGCTGGGATTGCGTCGGCGGCGCGAGCTGGGCAGTGCACGGCTGCTGGGGGTCGGCATTCTCCAGACAACCATGCTGGCGTTGGTTCTGGCGTTGCTATGGCGCCCGGTGCTCACGGTCGAGCGGGTGCGTGACCGGCAGAACGTCGTCGCGGTGGCCATCGATGCCTCGGCAAGCATGGCCGAAGCGGAGGGCGAGCGCTCGCGTTTGCAGGAGGCGGCCACGGCGCTTCAGGGCGGCACGCTCGATGCGCTGCGGGAAGTGTTCGACGTACGCCTGTTCGCGTTCTCGCGCCGCGCCCAGGCGCTCACCGACCTCGAGGACGTGCCCGCACCCGGACCGCAGACGCGCATCGGGGACGCATTGCTGCAGATGCTGCAGACGGCCGGCAGCGTGCCGCTCGCCGGGATCGTGCTCATCAGCGATGGCGCCGAGAACGGTGACACCCTCACCGAGCGGATGCTCGCGGAGATCGCCGGCTTCGGCGTGCCGGTGCACACCGTCGGCGTCGGGCCGGAAGAGCAAGGCAACGACGTGGAGCTCGAGCGCCTGAGCGTCGCCGCCGAGGCCGCTCCGGGCGCGGCCGTCCTGGCCTCGGTGGGCGTGCGCCACGGCCCGGTGTCCGGAACCACGCGCCTGCGTGTCTATGATCGCGAGCGATTGCTGGCGGCGCAGGAAGTGACCTTGCCCGGCAAGGCCGGGCTCACCGAGATCGACGTCGTGTTCCCGGCCGGTCAGCCCGGCACGCGCGATCTGCGTTTCACGCTCGATCCGCTCCCTGGCGAAGCCAACGTCGTCAACAACACGCGCACTCACCTGCTCGCCGTGCCGGCCCGGCGCCGCGCCATTCTGTACGTGGAAGGCGAGCCGCGTTGGGAGTACAAGTTCCTGCGCCGCGCGGTGGCCGGGGAACGCTCGCTGCGGCTTGCGAGCATGGTGCGCACCACCCCGAACAAGACCTACCGTCAGGGGATCGAATCGCCTGCAGAGCTCGCCGAAGGGTTTCCGCGCTCCGCAGAGCAGCTCTTCCGTTACGATGCGGTCATCATCGGCAGCTACGAGGCATCGACGCTGAACGCGGCGCAGCATCGCCTGCTGCACGAGTTCGTCGACCGCCGCGGCGGCAGCGTGCTGATGCTGGGCGCGCGCCGCGGCCTCGCCGCCGGAGGCTGGCACAACACCCGGCTGGCGCAGGCGTTGCCGACTCACCTGCCCGCGCGCGGAGGCGAGCTGATCCAGGCGACGGTACGGCCGCGCCTGACATTGTATGGCAGGGAATCCGCGATCACGCGCCTCGACGGCGATCCCGCACGCAATGAAGCACTGTGGCAGGAGCTGCCCGCGCTGGCGAACGTGCAGTCGGCAGGCCGCTTGAAGCCCGGGGCGGTGGTGCTGCTCGAGGCAGCGGGCGAAGGGAACACCTGGCCGCTGCTTGCGTGGCAGCGCTATGGCCGGGGCGCGACCTATGTGCTCGGCACCGCGAGCACCATGCGTTGGCAGATGCACTTGCCGCCCGAGGATCAGCGCCACGAGACGTTCTGGCGTCAGTTGCTGCGCGCCATGACCGATACCGTGTCGGAGCGCATCACGCTGCGTACCGAGCGCGCCGTTTACGATGACGAGACACGCATCGTGCTCGAGGCGGAACTGCGCAACGAACGCTACGAACCGATCACCGACGCGCAGGTCGAGGTATTGGTGGCGCCCGAGCACGGCGGCTCGTACGTTCTGCCGATGAATGCCAGCGGCGATGCTGACGGTCGCTATACCGCCATCGTGGATGCCCAGGCACCGGGCTTGTACCGGTTCGACATGAGCGCGCGGGCCGGCGTGCGCACCGACGGCGCCGACGCCGGACGCCAGGATCGACCTGGCGAGGGCGCCGGGGGGCGGGCCGACGAGCCCATGATCGGCACCGCGACCGCCCACGCGCGTCGCAACGACGGCATCGTCGAGTATTTCGCCACCCGTCAGAACCGTCCGCTGCTCGAGCGGGTCGCCGAGATGACCGGTGGGCGCTACTGGCGGCTCACCGATCTCGACCGTCTGGTCGAGGCCATTCCCTACACGAAGGCTGGCATCGTTCAACGCCAGACGCTCGATCTATGGAACCTGCCCATCGTGTTCCTGGTGCTGCTGGCGCTCAAGCTCGCGGAATGGGCGCTGCGCCTCAAATGGGGGCGCCTGTGAGGCGCGCGCGAGCGGTCCGTCGCCCGGCGCTCGCCATCGCGGCGGCCGCGTTGCTGCTGCCGGGTGTCGCGCTGTGCGCGGCCACGCACACTCTGATCGTGAGCGGCCTGGGCGGCGAGCCCGAGTACGAGCGGCGCTTTCGCGAGCAGGCCACGGCGCTCGCCGCGGCGGCCCGCAAGATGTCCGGCGACCCCTCGCTGGTGACCACGCTGATCGGCTCGCAGGCGCGCGCGGACGCGGTGCGCGAGGCGCTGCGCTCGCTCGCGGAAAAGGTGGGGGAGGATGACGATGTGCTCGTGGTGTTGATCGGGCACGGCAGCTTCGACGGCGAGGAATATCGCTTCAATCTGCCCGGGCCCGATCTCACCGGCTCGCAGTGGGCGGCGCTATTCGATGCCCTGCCGGCCCGTCGCCAGCTCATCGTGAATGCCACCAGCGCCAGCGGCGCAGTGGCCGAGCGTTGGCGCAAGGACAACCGGGTCGTCATCACCGCCACCAAGAGCGGCGGGGAGCGCACGGCGACGCGCTTCGCCGAGTACTGGATCGAGGCGGCGACCACGCCCGCGGCGGATCTCGACAAGGATGAGGTCGTGACGGCCGCGGAAGCCTTCGAGTACGCGAGCAACAAGGTCGCGGAAAGTTTCAAGTCTGCCGTATTGCTCGCCACCGAGCATGCGCGGCTCGAAGGTGCGGGCGCGGACCGCTTCCCGGTCGCGCGCTTCGGGGTCGCCGCCATCCGCACCACGGACCCGGCTTTGAAGGCCATGCTCGCCGAGCGCATCGGCATCGAGCGGGAGCTGGCGGCGATTCGCGAACGACGCGACGCGCTGGGGGAAGAGGCCTACTACGACGAGCTGGAAGCGACGCTGGTGCGCCTTGCCCGCCTGCAGCGGCGGATCGACGCGCACCAGGTCGCGGCGCCGACTCCCGGAGGCACCTGATGAAGACGACCGTTCTGGCGGCGCTCTGTGGCGTGCTCGCGTGGTCCGCGCCGGCGCTTGCGCAGACGATCGACTACGACCCACGTCGACCGGAGGTGCTCGCCACGTGCGACGATCACCGCTACCGCGGGCGGCCTGCCGAAGCGCGGCAGTGCTACACGGCCCTGCTACGCCAGGCGCGCGCGCCGTTCCTGCGCGCCGAGATCATGTGGGCGCTGGGCGACGTGCAGCGGGCCAACGATCTGTTTCGCCGCGCCGTGGCCAGCACCGACAGGGCATCGCACGAGCGGGTGCGTTGGGGCCGACTCTACCTCGAGACCCACCAGGATGCCGAGGCGCTCGAGTTGTTTCGCGAGTCGTTGGAGATCGATCCCGGCGATTTGCAGGCCAAGCTCGGCATGGCCCATGTATTTGCGCGACGCTTCGAAGGCGAGGCGCGCGTGCTGATCGCGGACGTGCTGGCGCGCAACGACCAGTTGGTCGATGCGCACCTGCTGGCCGCGCGCATGTCGCTGGAGGAAGGTCGTCCCGAGGAGGCCGAGGCCGCTTTGGAGCGCGCCATGGAGCTCGCCGCCGACCAGAAGCTCCCGCCGCTCGAGGCCTATGCGCTGCGCGCCGCCATCGAACGGCAGCGCGGCAGTGAGCGGCGCAGCAGGCGCTGGATCGATCGCACGCTGGCGTACAACCCGCGCTATGGCGCCGTCTTCGAACAGCTCGCGTACTTCGAGATCATGCGCCGTCGTTACCGGGAGGCCAACGAGCTGCTCGAGCGCGCCGTCGAGGTCCAACCCGACCTGTGGTCGGCACACGCCGAGCTCGGTGCGAACCGGTTGCGGCTGGGCGATCTCGACGGCGGGCGACGCAGCCTCGAGATTGCCTACTCGGGCGACCCGTACAGCGCCACCACCGTGAACAGCCTGCGATTGCTGGATCGTCTGGATCAGTTCGAGGTGTCGACGCGCAGCGTGACCGTGCCGGGCGCAGATCAGCCGGTCGAAACGCGCATGCGCCTGCACCGTGACGAGTCCCGGGCGCTCGAGCCCTATGTCGCGGAGCTGCTCGCCGAAAGCATCACCACCTTCGCGCAGCGCTACGACTACGTGCCGCGCGAACCGGTGACCGTGGAGCTGTTTCCCGACCATGACGACTTCGCGGTGCGCGTGGCGGCGCTGCCCGGCATCGGCCTGCTCGGGGTGACCTTCGGCCACCTGGTCGCCATGGACAGTCCCGCCGGGCGCGCCATCGGCGATTTCCACTGGGGCAGCACGCTGTGGCACGAGCTGGCGCACGTGTTCACGCTGTCGATCACCGAGCACCGCGTGCCACGCTGGCTGAGCGAGGGCGTCTCGGTGTTCGAGGAGTGGCGCACCGGCCCGACACCGGGCGTGACCGTGTCGCCGGACGTCATCGCGGCGCTCGACGAGGGGCGCTTCCTGCCCGTGAGCGAGCTCGATAGCGGCTTCATCCGCCCGACGTATCCCAACCAGGTGCAGGTCTCTTACCTGCAGGCCGGCCTGATATGCCTGTTCATCGACGAACGCTGGGGGTTCGAGCGGCTGGTGACGTTGTTGCGCAGGTTCACGCGCGACACCACCACTGCCGAGGCCATCGAGGCGGTGTTCAGGATGGAGCCCGAGGAGTTCGACGAGGCGTTCGTTGAGTACGTGCGCCAGCGTTACGCCCCCATTCTCGACGACATGGCAGGCTGGCAGCGTGACCATCAGGCCGCCCGCCAGGCGATCGCCGCCCAGCGGTGGACCGACGCCATCGAGCCCGCACGCCGCGCCGCGGAACGTTATCCGGAGCATTCCGGGCCGGCGAGCCCGCACATCCTGCTGGCGCGCGCGCTCGACAAGACCGGCCGGCGCGCGGAAGCCATCGAGTCGCTGCGCCGCTACCGGCGCAACGGCGGCTGGCAACCGGAGGCACTGCGCGAGCTCGCTGCATGGCTCGACGAGGCCGGCGAGACTGCCGAGGCCACCGAGATTTTGCTGTCGCTCAACTACCTCGACCCGCTCAATGCGGCGCATCATGCCGCGTTGGGGGATCGCTTGCTCGCCGCCGGGCGCGCCGAGGAGGCCTTGCGGGAGTTCCAGGTGCTGCTGGCGCTCGGACCGCGCGATGAGGCGCCGGCGCGATTCGGCATGGCGCGCGCGCTGCGCGCCACCGGGGATGCGACGGCGAGTCGCCGCTACCTTCTGGACGCCCTGGCGATCGCGCCGCACTACCGGCCGGCCCAGGATCTGCTGCTGCAAATGATCGAGGAGCGCAAATGACGAACATCGCGACCGGGCCCGGCGCGCCCGAAGACACGCGTGCCGCCGTGGCGCGCTTTCACGAGCGCCTGGCGGCGATCCGCACCCAGGTGCGTCGCGTGATCGTGGGACAGGACGAAGTGGTGGAGCACTTGTTGCTGACACTGCTGGTGGGTGGACATTGCCTGATCACCGGCATGCCGGGCACGGCCAAGACGCTGCTGGTGCGCACCCTCGCTGCGGCGCTCGGGCTGTCTTTCAAGCGCATCCAGTTCACACCCGACCTGATGCCCACCGATGTCACCGGCACCGACATCATCGAGGAGGACATCACTTCGGGCCACCGCCGCTGGACATTCGTGCCGGGGCCGATCTTCGCAAACGTGCTGCTCGCCGACGAGATCAACCGCACGCCGCCCAAAACGCAGGCCGCCCTGCTCGAGGCCATGCAGGAGTTGTCGGTGACGGTGCGTGGAACGACGCACAAATTGACGCCGCCGTTCTTCGTGCTGGCGACACAGAACCCCATCGAGCTGGAAGGCACGTATCCGCTGCCCGAGGCGCAGCTCGATCGCTTCCTGTTCAACGTGTTGCTCGATTACCTGAGCGTGGAGGACGAGATGGAGGTCGTCGACCGCAACACGACGCGCATGGAGCTGCCGACGGTGGACGCCTGCACCAATGCCGAGGAAATCATGGAGTTCCAATGGCTGGTGCGGCAGGTGCCGATTTCCGAGGAGGTGCGGCGCTACGCCGTGAACCTGGTGCGCGCCACGCGTCCCGCGGAGCCATCGGCCCCGGAGCACGTGCGCCGTTACGTACGCTATGGCGCGAGCGTGCGTGCAACGCAGTTCCTGTGTCTCGCGGCCAAGGCGCGCGCCTTGATGGAAGGGCGCTATCACGTCACCGAAGACGACATGCGCGCCCTGATGCTGCCCGTGCTGCGGCACCGGGTGCTCACCAACTACCAGGCCGAGTCGGACGGGGTGAGCGTCGATGCCGTGCTGCAGGACCTGATGGGTCGCTGAGTCGTGGGGTGAGCCACTGCAAATGAACGCTGCGCGCAACAAGCTGCTCGATCCCAAGATCCTTGCAGGCCTCGCCAACCTGGAGCTGGTGGCGCGCACTGCCGTGGAAGGGTTCTTCACCGGGCTGCATCGCTCGCCGCGGTTCGGGTTCAGCCAGGAGTTCAAGGAATATCGCGCCTACGTCGAAGGCGACGATCCCCGCTTCGTCGACTGGAACGTGTTCGCACGCACCGATCGTACGTACGTGCGTCGCTACGAGGGCGAGACCAATACGCGCCTGATGCTGCTGCTCGATGCCAGCGCCTCGATGGGCTACAGCTCGCATGCGGTGAGCAAGCTCCAGTACGCCAAGTTCCTGGTGGCCGCGCTCGCCTGGCTGGCAGCACGCCAGCACGACCCCGTCGGGCTCATCGTCTTCGACGAGGATATCCGTCAATACCGACCTCCGACCGGCCGCGCCGGCGGCCTCACCGGCCTGATCCATGCGGTCGACGCGGTCGAGGCGGGCGGCGGCACGGACCTCGTCGGCTGCTTCGGCAAGTTCCGCGAGCATCTCGGGCGGCGCGGGCTGGTCGCCGTGATCTCCGATCTCTATTGCAATCCCGAGGCCATGGCCCGTGCGGTACAACCGCTCGCCTGGCATGGACAGGACATCATGATCTTCCAGGTGCTCGATCCGCGCGAGCTGCGGCCCGATTGGCAGGACGCGGTGGTGCTCCAGGACGTCGAGACACATCGTCGGCTCAACGTCGCACCCGAATTCCTCGCCGAGCGCTATCGCGAGCGACTCGAGGATCACCTGCGTGCGTTGCGCCGCGCCGCGGCCAATGTCGGCGCGCACCAGGTGTTGATCCGCAGCGATGAGCCGCTGGACCAGGCGCTGCGGCGTTATCTCCTGTTCCGCCAGCGGCGCGCCTGAGCGGAGTCGGTCATGTTCGCAGCACCTGCCTTCCTGCTCGGTCTGCTCGCCATAGGCATCCCGTTGTGGCTGCATCGCATGGCGCGCGCCGACCCCACGCATCAGCCCTTCGCGTCGCTGATGCTGATCGAGGCCAGCGAGATACAGCGCTCCGCCAGGCACACGCTGCGGTATTGGCTGCTGCTTGCCACGCGTGTCGCGCTCATCATTGCCTTGGCGCTGGCCTTTGCGGGCCTGCTGTTGCCGGCGAACGTCGCGCCGGGGCCTGCCTCGAACGCGCGGCTGCATGCCATCGTGCTCGATACGTCGCTGTCCATGCGCCACGGTGAGCGTTGGCAACGGGCCCTCGAGCGGGCGCAGTCCATACTTGGCGGACTGCGCCGCGGCGATCAGGCCATGCTGGTGACCGCTGCGGGCCGACGGATCGAGATCGTGCACGAGCCGGTGGTGGCCGACCGCGCCGGCGCATTGCAGGCCGCTCTGCAAAGACTCGAGCCGAGCCTCGATCGGCTCGACTACGGCCTGCTCATGAGCACGGCATCGGGTTGGCTCGGATCCGCGCTGCTGCCGGTCGAACTGCACATCATCACCGACCTGCAGCAGTCGGCGAGCCCGGTGCGCTTCGCCGATCTGCAACCGCCGTTGCGTACCGACGTGGTGCTGCACGACGTCGGCGAGGAAGATGCCGCCAACACGTACATCGAAGGCGCGGCCATCGATCCCCATGACAACCGCGCGCTGTACGTCACGGTGGCCACG